>JBGTAO010000168.1:0-14798 GCA_041749835.1 Gemmata sp.
GATACAGGCGGTTCGATTCGTCAGCCCGCCGCGGTTTGCGGCATCGTGGGGTTCAAGCCCACCTATGGCCGCGTCAGCCGCTACGGGCTCATTGCCTTCGCCAGTTCGCTCGACCAGATCGGCCCGTTTGCCCACGACATCACCGATACCGCGCTCATGCTGGAAGCTATCAGCGGGCACGATTCGCGCGATAGCACCTGTGTCGATCGCCCTGTCCCCGAGTACACGAAGTCGCTGAACCAACCGATTGCGGGGTTGCGGATCGGCGTGCCCAAGGAGTTCTTTGGCGACGGGCTTGATCCCGAGGTCGAGGCGACGATCCGGGCGGCGCTGAAGGAATACCAGAAGCAAGGGGCAACGCTCGTCGATGTGTCGCTGCCGCACAGCCCCTACGCCCTGGCCGCTTACTACATCGTGGCTCCGGCGGAGGCGTCCAGTAATCTGGCCCGCTTCGACGGCATGCATTACGGCCACCGCACCGCCGAGAAAACGGACCTGATCAGTACTTACTCGAAGTCGCGCGGCGAAGCCTTTGGCAAGGAAGTGCAACGCCGCATCATGATCGGCACCTATGTGCTGAGCAGCGGGTACAAAGACGCCTACTATGTGAAAGCGTTGAAGGTCCGGAGCCTCGTGAAGAAGGACTACGACGACGCCTTCGTGCAGTGCGATGTCGTGATGGGGCCGACCACGCCCACAGCGGCGTTCAAGATCGGCGACAAGTCGGACGACCCGCTCGCGATGTACCTCTCGGATGTCTACACGGTGGCCTGCAACCTGGCTGGCATCCCGGGGCTGAGCATGCCCTGCGGCTTCACCAAAACCGGGCTGCCGATTGGGCTCCAGTTGCTCGCCGCACCGTTCGAGGAAGAGAAGTTACTCCGGATCGCCCGCATGTACGAGGCCGCAACCGACTGGCACACCCGCCGCCCCCAGGTGTAGGATGGGGGAATGAGCACGATCACTCTTCCCAACCCCGTGCCAGGTTCCAGCTATAAACTGCTCACCGCAGCCGATGTGGCGGCGTTACCCCGCAGGCTTCCCTCGGGAGACGTGGGGTACGAGTTGCATCGGGGGAGGCTCCTCGTGATGGCCCCGCCCGGCGATTCCCACGCTCGCCGACAGGCACGATTCACAGCCTATTTATTCAACTATGGGGAACTCCGCGGCTACGGGCAGGTGCGCGTAGAGGTTGGGCTATTACTCAGTCGGAATCCGGATCACCTCGTTTGCCCGGATGTCGCCTTCTTGACTGCGACCCAACTTCCCCCCCAACTCTCGCCGGAAGGGTATTTGATCACTGTTCCTGGTTTGATCGTCGAAGTTCGTAGCAAGAATGACACCCAGAGCGAACTCGACGAAAAGGTGCGCGATTACCTTGTTGCCGGGGCAAACCTGGTTTGGATCGCTGATCCGGAAGCTCACACGATTACGGCGTATACCTCGCGCCAGCCAACGGTCACGTTCACCGCAACCGACATCGTAACCGCCGACTCCGTGATTCCCGGTTTCGCAATTCCCGTGGCGGAACTTCTGGCTCCGTGACCGCAGACACATCCCGAGCAATCGATGATTACTCCCTTCCTGTTGCTATTTCTGATGGTGGTGTTCATCGTACTGGCACGACTGATCCGCTACCTTCTCCGGAACCGGCAAAGCGATAAACCACTTCCCGAAGACGACGAAAGTTGGTGATGGTGACCTGTTGCGAATCCACGCGGCGCGTGCGATAATTCCGCGCGCCCCCGGGTTCACCGTGGGCCGCAGCCAACACCTGTTTCGAGGCCCACCATGTCCCAGTTGTTCCGTGCCGCACTGCTCTCAGCCGCCATTGCCGGGCTTATCACCACGACTGCTATTCCCGCAGCTCCGGCCCAGGTCAAAAAGAAAGATGACAAGAAAGACACCAAGAAAGACACCAAGGTCGCACCAGGCGACGAGGTCGGTGTGACCGAAGTCTACATGGCCAAAGATGGCTGGCGGTTCCGAATCAAGAACTCGGAAGGCAAGTCGATCGCTATTGGCACTATCGGGTTCGAAAAGCAAGCCGATGCACTCAAGGCAGTCGATATGGTGAAAACCGCACTAACGAAGGGAAAGGTGAATGTGCTCAAGGACGAGAAGAAGTAGCGGTTCTGACGAGCAAACGGAGTGCGTAAGCCTTCTGGTAGCAGACACGCGAGCGGTCGGGAAGACCGCGGGTCTTACCCCTGGGACCGCGGGCCTCCGGCCCGCTCTTTGGCTTTGTGCGGTCGGGACGAACGCGGACCCACGAACGATCGGGACGAACGCAGGCCCAGGGGGAGCGGGTCCAGGTACGCTACTTCTCCGCGCGGGGTGGTGGGTTGATCGTCAAGATGGTCCACGGATACGATTTGAGCGGCTTGATACCTGGGTGCTTCTTCAGGTCGCGCGGGGATGGCTCCCAGGTCTTGCCCGTTGGTGGACCGTAGAGTGCATGGGATGCCACATCTTTGGCCAGTTCCGTAGTGGTGAACTTGGCATCAAGTGAATGCGGCAACGCCAGAGCCGGCCACTCGAACGCGGTGCGAGCGGCGTCGGCGTCGATCTTGCCGTTGTGCTTGTCGTAGAACTGCTTCCACGCTTTATCGCGCCGACTGGGTTGCCAGCTCGGATCTTCCGGCGCGGCCTCGCGCCCGACGATCGCTTCCAGCCGAACGTCGAGGCTCTTGGCGTTGTTGCACCCCCAGTAGAAGCCCTTGGTGCCGCCGTACCATTCATCTTTGGAACTGCGCCAGAGCTTACTCTTCTTCGTACCCAGCTCGAACATGGCGATTTCGTTCGTCTTGGTGTCGGCAATCAGCCACTCGTTCGAGTAGAGCCCGTTGTTCTTTACCGAAAGGTGCTTCACGACATCGTCGATCGTGGTGGAGTATTGAATCGCCCGGCGCGATCGTGTGGTGAGTGGCTCACCGGTGGGGTCGAACGGCGTTTGGTCGATGGTCGTCTCGCACAGCAGGATGCCGGAATCGTTCTGGTAATAGTCCTGGCTCGACCAGACGCCACCCGGGAACGCTTGCATGGCAAAGCGGCGGCCATTGGTGGGTTTGCAATCGATCCACACATTTACATATGGCCCGAAGTGCAGGCCGAACATCGTGATGTGCCCAAACACGATCTTGCCATCTGCGGTAGCCGGGCCGGTTGCGGCAAACGCCGAGCAGTGATCTTTCTTGGGTGGCACCGGTGCGGTACGAATCGCCAACGCCGCGGGCGCTTCGGAACCGTCTTCGCGTTTCGGAGCTTTCAACCCTTCCACTCCGGTGGGTGTCACCTCCAGAGCCTGTTCGAGTGTATCGAGTTCCTGCCACACGTTGATGGCGGCGATGTCGATGAGATCGATCGATCGACCGCGGAACTTCGCACCACCATCAGCGGCACCATCAGCGATGCCCTTCATTTCTTCGAGGAATTCCTTGTCGAGCTTGCGCAGAAAGAGTGCGTCGGTGAGGGTGCGGATAGTCTTCCAACCGGCCGCGGGGTCGCTGGCATTCTGTTCGCGGGCCAGTGTGTCGGCGTACTGTGCAATCCCGGCTGCCAACAGGCGGCCGTGCTGGTAACCACGCGGATACGGATCACCTTCGATATGCAGCACCACCCAACCCGCCTGCGGATAACGGTATCCTTTGTCGTGCCACTCAACCGCTTTGGCCTCGGGTTTGTGGGCGTCCGGAACATCGATCGCCGGCACACGCGGTGCCAGCGCCAGCGCGCTCCCCAGAGCCAGGAACAGTAAGATGACAATACGCGGCATACCACGAACTCCCGGAGAGCAGCCAGGTTGGATCAAGAGGTTGCTCCAGCATGCCACATCGGCGATGACTTGGGAACTCACATTCCGCGAACCTCGATGACTAAAACAGGCGGAATCAATCGACTCCAGGCAATCGCTTCCCACTTTCGCTTCGTCGGTAATGGTGTCCCGATTACCGTCACCAGAGGAAGACGCAATGAACCGCCTCACCCGTCGCACCTTCATGAATACCTCGGCTGCATTAGCGGCTGGAATTGCCCTGCCGTCCGCAGCGAGTGCCCACTTCGCCAACGAGGCCAAACCTGCCATCGACTGGAGCAAACTCGTGACCGGTAACACCACGTTTGGCATGCAGTTGTATGGCGAGTTGAATGGCGAAGAGGGCAACCTGTTCCTGTCGCCCTTTAGTATTTCCACCGCGTTGGCCATGGCAGCAGCGGGCGCTCGCGGCAAGACGCTCGAAGAGATGGTCAAGGTCATGCACCTTCCCAACGATGCCAACGGCGCGTTCGGAGCGATCATCCGAAGCCTAAACGAGGAACCGGACGCCAAGAAGCGAGGTTTCACACTCAGCACCGCGAACGCGCTGTGGGCGCAGAAAGGCTACCCGTGGAACCCGGAGTACAAGAAGCTCGTCTCCGCCGATTTCGCGGCCGGGCTGTTTGATGTCGATTTCAAGACCGCCGCTGAAGAAGCACGTGGCACGATCAACGCCTGGGTCGAGAAGGAAACCCGCGACAAGATCAAGAACCTGTTGCCCATGGGAAGCATCACGGGGCTCACGCGGTTAGTGCTCACGAACGCCATCTACTTCAAGGGTGACTGGCAAACACCCTTCAAGAAGGATGCGACCAAGGAACTCCCGTTCTCGTTGGCCAATGGTAAGAAGGTGGACGCACCGCTCATGCACCGTGTGGGTGCCTATCTGTACGCCGAGAACGATCGCTTCCAAATGCTCGACTTACCGTACAACGGTCGCCGCATCAGCATGACCGTGGTGCTTCCGCGAAAGCCAGACGGCCTTGCCGCCATCGAGAAGGAACTGACCGCCGAGAAGCTCACTGAGGCGCTGAAGACGCTGTAAAATGAGAAGCAGGTTCACGTTCACCTGCCACGCTTCAAAACCGAGAAAGCGTTTACTCTGAACAAGCCGCTCATGGCTCTGGGTATGAAGGCCGCCTTCACCAGTGCCGATTTCTCGGGCATGCACAATGGAGGCGAAGACCTCAGCATCTCGGCGGTAATTCACAAGGCGTTCGTGGATGTGAACGAGGAAGGGACCGAAGCGGCGGCGGCCACGGGTGTCGTGGTCGGAACCACCTCGATCGCCCAGCCACCCACCCCACGCTACTTCAAGGCCGATCACCCGTTCCTCTATATGATCCGCGACCAGAAGACGGGTAGCGTGCTTTTCCTGGGCCGCCTCGAAAACCCGAAAGCCTGATCGTGATGTACCGGGAGGCTCACACCTCCCGCTCGCCAAGGCATGCTTTCCCCGGGGACGGCGGTCGTCTCGGTGCTTTCCCTGGGACCGCGGGCTTCCCGGTGCTTTCCCTGGGACCGCGGGCTTCCCGACCGCACAAAAACGAAGAGGGGGCTGGAACCCTGCAGTCCCAGGATTCGGTGCTTTCCCCGGGACCGCGGTCGTCCCGATCGCCTCTTGTGACGGCCACCGGGAGGTTCACACCTCCCGCTCGCCCAGTACCAAATGCAAAGATTTCAGGAGAACCCCCCATGCCGATTCCCATGTCTCGTCGCCGTTTCTTGAACCTCGCGGGTACAGCCACTGTGGGGAACCTCTTCTCCCGTACTGCGGGAGCACACGCCGAGGTACCTGCGGCTGATGCGTTGAAAACGGCCAAGGATCTGGCCACTGCGATCAATGGGTTTGCCATCGACCTTCACCGGCAGTTGGCCAAAGCGGAGAAAGAGGCACTCTTCTTCTCGCCGTTCAGTATCAACACTGCACTCAGCATGACTGCCGCCGGTGCAAAAGGAACGACGCACGAAGAAATGCAAAAGGTGCTGCACCTCCCGGCCGAGCCAAATGAAGGCTTTGGGGCGTTGTTGAAGCACCTGAACGGCTCGGGCTCCGACAAGAAGCGCGGCTACGAATTGACCGTTGCCAACGCGCTCTGGGCGCAGAAAGGCTTCCCCTGGCGCAAAGAGTTCATGAGCCTGACGCAGAAGTTCTACGGTACCGGGATTGTCGAGACCGACTTCGGCAAGCCCGAAATCGCTCGTGGCATAATCAACAACTGGGTGTAAAAGGAGACGCGCGAAAAGATCAAAGAGCTGATTCCCGTGAGCGTGCTCACACCACTCACACGCATGGTGCTCACCAATGCCATTTACTTCAAGGGAGGCTGGCAATCCAAGTTCGACGCCACGAGCACCAAGACTGCACCCTTCACACTCCGAGATGGAAAGAAAGCGGAGGTGCCGCTGATGCAGCAGACCGGCGAGTTCGGTTACGGCGAATTTGATATGTTCGTCCGGCGTAGTGGCGAGCGGGTGCAAGTTCTGGAATTGCCCTACGCGGGGCAGGAACTGTCGATGCTGGTCTATCTATCTGAAGACCCGACCGGAGTGGAGCGGTTGCCGCAATGGCTCGGAGCCGCCGAGTTCGCCCAACCCAAGCTCGGCCAATTCGATGTCAAGGTTGCACTGCCCCGCTTCAAGGCCGAGAGCAACCTCTCACTGAAGCCGACCTTGATGGAAATGGGCATGAAGACCGCGTTCACCGAAGGGAAAGCGGACTTCACCGGGATGTACGACGGCAAGCCCGAGTTGTACATCTCGCATGTCTTGCACAAGGCGTTCGTGGATGTGAACGAGGAAGGGACCGAAGCGGCAGCGGCCACGGCAGTGGTCTTAAAGAGTCGCTCGGCACCACGCTTTGTCAGCTTCCGTGCTGATCGGCCGTTTGTCTTCGCGATCCGCGATAACAAGACGCAAGCACTCCTCTTCCTGGGCCGTTACCTCGGACCAACCTGAGCAGCGACCAGCCGATACAACTCACCCAAATGTGATATTCGCGCAACGCTGCCCGGTAAACGCCCCGTCGGCAATGATGGGGCTTTCTTCATTTGCTTGGCCTGACAGTTGCGAGGGGCATCTTCCGCAAGCCGCACTAGTTTCCGGACTGTCGCACATCTCCGGACCGACCAGAGCCGGGTAAGGTTCCAATACTCTCACCAGAACTGAGGCCCATCGTGTTACTACGAGTGCTGATCGGGTTCTGCGTCCTTGGCACACCCGCACTGGCCGACGCTGCCCCACGGCTTCGCATGCGGGCCTGTCAGTCGAGCATGCCCGTGGCACCGCAAACGACAACGCCGCGTTACTTTATCATCCTGTTTGGCGGGCAATCGATCCCGTTTCGTCCCCGGACTGCACATACCTGGGCCACGTTTGTGAAGGCAACGCCCACACCCGACGGCACCCCGGCCATCGAATCGTTCACGATCAGTTGGTTGCCGTACGATGGAGATGTCCACCCCAGCCGGATCTTCTGCGTCGTGGAGGGAAGGAACTTCACTCTGGAGGAGACACTCGCACTCGCGTTCGCAAATAAGGCCCGGGTCTCGCATTGGGGGCCTTACGAAATCAGTGCCGATTGGTATGCCCGGGCCGAGAACCAGAAGCGATTGCTCGAAAGCGGCAGCGTGCGCTACCGTGTCCTCGACTCGTTTGGCTTCAACATGAAGATCATGCACTGCGTCCGGGCAGTCATCGAGACGAATGATGTCATCCCGAGTCGCCCGCAACCTGTCTTCCAGATTGGTGAACCGGGCACCAGCCGAGTGGCACGTCGTTACCTGCGCCACGGAGAGTTCCTCGGGAATGGCCTAACCCACCCTTGGGTCATCTCCGCGATTGGGCTCGATCAGTACCCCATCGTCAAGCGCCGGTCGGGCGAGTTCATCCGCTATCAATGGTTTGCCCGGTGAATATAACGGTGTTGGGTTCATCCCCTTCACCTCTCGGGCGGCCACGCATGAGTACCATACATCTCACAACCCGGCCAGACGCCGTGGTAGTCCTCACCTTCGATCAACCGGGAAGCAAAGCCAACATCTTATCCGCGGATCTCTGGACAGAACTGGAAGCCGTACTCGAAGATCTCACTGCGCGAGCGGGTTTGAAGGGCCTGGTTCTGGCGAGCGGCAAGCCCGGAATCTTCATCGCGGGTGCCGATCTGAAACTGCTAGCGAATGCTCCGGGCCCCGGCGATCCCGAGGTGCGCGGATTCATCGAGCAAGGCGTACGGGTGCTCGCAAAGCTCGAAGAGTTGCCTTTCCCCACATGTGCCGCCATTGATGGCGCGGCTCTGGGCGGCGGGCTCGAAGTGGCGTTGGCGTGCGACTACCGGATCGCGGGCAGCAGCGAGAAGTTTCGCATCGGCTTACCCGAGGTCACGCTGGGTCTCATTCCTGGCTGGGGCGGCACGCAACGACTCCCGCGAATTGTGGGCTTAATGCAGGCCGCGGAACTGCTCACCACCGGTGCAGCGATCGATCGTGAGCGTGCCACCGCGATCGGCTTGATCGACCGAAGTGCGCCAACGGATACGCTGATCGAGACGGCCGCGGTCGAGGTGCTGGCCCGCGGCCACGAGCTCCTGCAACGGCGACTTCAGAAGCAATTGCCCATTGCTCAGGAGTTGCGCAGTGCGTTCACATCTGCCAACGGGTTGAACCCTGCCGCAGTGGAAGCCGTGCGGGCAATGGCCACCGGAGCCGAAGCAACTTTGCCAGCCGCAATCGCCGTTGAGACTGCAGCCTTTCTGCGTCTGGCGGGCTCCGAGGATTCCAAACAACGGATTGCCGAGTTTTTTGCCAGCCGGAAGAAGTGACAACCACCGTGCACAAAAGCCAACCGCCCCAGGTGGCGAGACCCGGGGCGGCGGCGCGAGGAGATCGAACACAATCTGAGATCACTGACCGAGGTTGAGCCAGCCATCGCGGAGTTTGCCATCGCGGGACAGGAAGAACTTGAGGGGCTGGAAGGTGGCGAGATCCTTGTGGTTCAGCACAAAGGCCACGTTCTCCAGGTTCACCGTCTCCCAGGAGTGCAGCCCGACCAGGATATCGCCCTTCTGAATCCCCGAGACGGACGCCAGCCCGCCGGCCGCGACTTCGGTTACGAGCAACCCGCCGTTGAGCTGCGGATTGGCCCGCACCACGGCATCCGCTCCCACGGGCTGGCACTTGATGCCGAGCTTACGCCAGGCAAGTTCTCCCGGTCCGAGCAACGCCTTCATGCCCGGTTGCAGTGCCAACTCCAGGTTATGGCAGGTCTTTTCGCGCGTCACTTTGAAGGGGATCTTGGACGCGATCGGCTTTTCGAGCAAGGCCCGCTCCACGTCGATCGACGTGATGACCGGGATGTCGTCCATCTGATCCAGCACGTCGCCCGGCTTGACACCCGCAGCAGCGGCCAGCGATCCGGCTTCGACTGCCTCCACGATCACGGCCCGCTTGAGCGGTCCTTCGACATCATCACGGATGACGGTGTCCCTGAGCACGAGGCCATGGCGAACACCACCTCCGCGTCGCCGCCCACCCATCAAGTCGGCCGCACGGGTGATGACATAATCGATGGGCAGTGCGAAGCCGATGTTCTGCGCTCCGGCCCGAATGGCCACGTTCACGCCGACCACTTCCCCCATCACGTTCATCAGCGGGCCACCCGAGTTCCCGGGGTTGATGGGCGCACTGGTCTGAATCAGGTTGCGGTATCCCATCTCCTTGTTGAGCGTGACATCGCGCCCCTTGAACGAGACGCGGCCATCGGTCACCGAGTTTTCGTAGCCGTAGGCGTTCCCGATGGCGATCACCGATTCGCCCACCATCAAGTCGGATGAGGTGCCCAACCCAATGACCGGCAACGGTTTCACGGGGTCGATCTTGATCAGGGCAAGATCGGCTTCCTTGTCGACGCCAAGAACACGAGCACTGTAGCCGGTGCCATCGTGCAGGCGAACCCGCAGGGTTTGGACATCATCGACCACGTGGAAGTTGGTGAGGATGTAACCGCGCGGATCGAGCACGATTCCGGTGCCCATGCCGTTGACCCGCTGCGGCTGGATCGGCTGGCGCGTGAACGGATCGTCGGCTGGAGAAGCCACGGTGCGTTCGCTGTGAATGTTCACGACCGCGCTCTTGACGCGATCGTAAATCTCGACAACCTGATCCTTCCGCTTTCCCGTAGTCACCTGTCGATCGGCGGCGTCCAGGCGGGCTCCGCTGAGCGGGTCGAGTGGCGTGAGAAGGGAGACGCCAAGAGTCGCCGCGAGGCCCGCAGGTATGAGCAGACGGCGGCGGGCGTGGCGGAGGATGGAGGAAAGTGACACCGAACTCATGAGGCCCCCGTGCCAGCGGTGGTATTCCGTTCCGAACGGCACTGTTGATTTCGGAATCTGGCGTGGAACTGCTGCAGGGTTGCGTCCAAGCAAACGCCACGAATTCCCTGGCAACGACTCACTTGCACCGGCAGTGCCCAGAGGATCACATGAAACGGTTGGCCGGATCGGCGGACCGTACTGAATGGTTCGGTCGCACCGGGTGTTGTCCGGGGGCTACCCTCGCGATACCGTGTACGAGACACGCACGGCTTCAACAATACCTGGCGATTTGCAACAAATCGCGCCCGAGGCACTGGCACAGATGGCACGAACCCCACGAATGGACCAGATCGAGGCTCTGCTGGCCGAAGATCCGCATGATGCGTTCCTGCGCTATGGGCTCGCCATGGAACACGCCAGCGCGGGCGACGATGCCAGCTGCGTCGACGTGCTGCGCACCCTGATTGCCACGTCTGCAGCAGAGCCCTATGTGCCGGCGTACCTCCAGGCGGGGCAGGCGCTCATGAGACTCGACCGGAACGACGAAGCCTGCGCCGTGCTCCGCTACGGTATCGCTGCGGCTCGCCAGGTCGGCGACACTCACGCTCTTGGCGAAATGCAAGGATTCCTCGATTCCATTTCGTGATGCCGCACCACCCTAACGAGACCGCCGCATGCACCTCCGAATCGGGTTGCTCCTGGTGTTAGCGCTTCCGGAAGTCGAGCCATCGCTGATAGCTGCGGAGCCCGATCAACAGCAACTGGCGAAGATCGATACCGCGGTGGAAGCGGCGCTCAAACGGGGCGACTGCCCGGGTACCGTGGTCGTTGTGGTTCACAACGACGCGGTCGTTTTTCGGAAGGCGTATGGGTCGCGGGCACTGAAACCCGAGAAAGTGCCGATGACCCTCGACACGGTATTCGATCTCGCTTCGCTCACCAAACCCATCGCCACGGCCACCGCGATCTGGCTCTTGATCGAGCAGGGCAAGCTGGACCCGGCCGATCGCGTCGCGCAGCACTGGCCAGTATTCGCAGCGAACGGCAAGGACAAGGTGACGGTGGCTCAGTTGCTGCTGCACACCTCGGGATTGACCGCGGACAACGCTCTTGCGGATTACACCGATGGCAAGGCGAAAGCGCTGGAACGCATTGCTGCCCTCAAGCTCGAAGCGGCACCGGGCACGCGCTTTCGTTATTCCGATGTCGGGTACATTGTGCTCGGCGAGTTGGTCGAGCGACTGGGAGGGAAGCCCCTGGAGACCTTTGCACGTGAGCATGTCTTTACCCCGCTCAAGATGACCGACATGGGTTTTACCCCGCCCGAAGCGCTGCGGAAGCGGACGGCCCCGACGGGACTGCGGAACCAGGCGATCATCTTCGGCGACGTTCACGATCCGCGCGCGTTTGCGATGGGTGGTGTTGCCGGTCACGCAGGTCTGTTCGCCACCGCCGACGATCTGGCACGGTATTGTCGGTTGCTGCTGCGAGGCGGCGAGCTCGATGGGAAACGCATCCTGGCGGAGAAGACCGTGCAGCGATTCACCGAGCCGCACCTGTTGCCGGCCAGCAAGGCCGCAGATGGCACGCCGCTGAAGCAGTCGCGTTCCCTGGGCTGGGATGTGGACACCGGCTACTCGGGGCAACGGGGCAGCGTGTTCCCGAAGGGTGAAGGTTACGGGCACACCGGCTTCACGGGCACATCGATCTGGATCGACCCGGGAACGAAGACGGCGATGATCGTGCTCACCAACCGCGTTCACCCGGACGACAAGGGGAACGTGGGGCAGCTGCGCCGCGAGATTGGCACCATTGTGGCGAAGGCGGTTGGTCGGAAATGATTACTTCTGCTTGCAGTAGGCCAGCGCTGTGACAGCATTACTCGTCGCAACGATCGGTTCATTCTCGCGCACCAACTCGACCGCGTTGGCCCAGCTTCCATCGTCGCGTTGACGCTTGACCAACGCCGCTGCGAGCGCTGCGCTTCGGGCATCAGGCATACCAAGATCGGGCAGCACGCGGCTCACTGAAGCGGCGTAATAGAAGTAGACCGCATCGCGATTGATCTCGTGGGCTTTGAGATATTCCCCAGGGTGTGTGTCGGCGCGGAAGTGGTGTTTAATCCAGCTCGCGGCGGCGTTCTGCCGGGGTTCATCCTCCAACTGAGCGCAGAGCCGCAAGGCCCGGAAGCCATCGGCTGTGGTGCTGCCGTAGGAGTGGAACAGCATCGGGTCCGCATGTGCCATGCCCGCCTTGTTGCGTGTCGGATCGTCGTAGATGAAGTGGAAGCCGCCATCGCGATACTGCGACCACACAAACGGTGACTGGTGCGGTTGCAACAGCGGCCAGTTCTGGCAGCGGCGCACGAACACCACGGCTGTCTGGGCGGTCGCGGCATCGAGTTTCTCGGCGGCTTTCAGGGCATCCAGCGCAAAGAGCGTTGCGGAGAGGTTCGACTCGATCAGCGGTGGCGCGAACTGGTTCGGCTGCGGCTTGCGCGGCAACACTCGGCAGTAGCCCCACCCACCGTATTGCTTGTCTTCGGGCTTCCAGCCAAGCTTCTCGTTCAGTTGTCGCTCCTGGAGATACTTCACCCAGGCGTCGCGTGCGGCCCGATGCTCCGCATTCTCGGGGTGTGACAACGCCTTGACACTCAGTGCCGCGGTGCAAACGGGGTATTCGAAGCCATCCGGCCCGGGGTGGATCGTGCCATCGGCCTGGGCGAACTTTGCGAGCCATGCCGCTGCCTTCTTACGGGCTGCCAAGCTCTCAGCGCGGTTCTGCCCGGCCTCGGCGGCATCGAGCAGTGCCAGGAGCGCGAGCGGAGTGAGTGCGGTGCCATCCTTGAAGGTCGCATAGACATCGGAACGCCAGGCACCATCAGCCGATTGCTGCTTCAACAGGTACGTCACGCCGCGGGCAAGAGATTCGTTCGGGAAGGGTTGCTCCACCAGCCGTGGCAACGGGATGCTTCCGTCGTCGGGTTCCGGTGGTGGCACCGCGCTGGGTGGAATGGGCCGGGTGCAACCGGCCAGGATCACGGCAATGCCAGCCACGCTGAGAATCGTGCGAAACATGGTGGATTCCCGGTGATCGATCAGAGTTCGGCGTACCAGCAGCGCGGGCGGATTCGCTGCTGGTACGCTGATAGGAAGGACACGCGAGGTGTTACTTCTTCACGGGTTGTTCGGGCTTGTCCGGGCTCGCCTTCTTCTCGCGGGCACCCTTGATGACATCGCTGGTGAAGGGTGTGCGATCGGCCAAGAGCACCAACAGTGCGCCGGCGGTGCAGAACGTCTTGCCGGTGATGCAGTGGTGGCCTTGCCAGCTACCGTCCTTGTCCTGGGCTTTCTCCAGCCCGGTCACCATCTTGGTGTCCCACTCTTGCCAGTCCTTGCCACCCTTGAGCACCATCGCTTCGCTGATGTTCATGAAGCTCAGGAACTCTTCGCCACCGTTGTTGCCGAAGCCGGCCACGAACTGTTCGTTCTTGACATTGCGGGAGAGTTCTTCTTGAAGGCGATCGTTATCCTTGTCGACCTTCTTGAACTCGTCGAGCGTCTTCTCGGCACGATCGCGTGACTGCTTGGTGGCCTTGCTATCGGCCAGCACCTTCTTCGCCTTCTCAGCATCCATGCGGAAGCTATTGACGATGTCCTGCGTGTTGCCGGCACCCTGGCTGGCACGGTAGAGCGTGACTCCGGCATCGCCAGCAGATCCGGCCAGTGGCCTCGAATCCGGAACCGGACTAGCGGTCACCCCACTAGTGGTCACCGCACCACCAACGCCACCAACGACCAGGCCACCGGAAACCGGGACCGCTGCGGGGACCGTGCCACTTGCGGCGGCCTGCGACTGCGCGAAGGCTCGCTTCAAAACACTCTCGTCGACCGAGGCACCGCGTTCCTTGGCCCGGGCCACGCCCTTGTTGGCGATGCCGACAGAAAGCGTCGGAGCCCAGCCGTTATTGCCCGCGAAGCCGCCATCGGCAGTTTGGTGCCGCACGATCTTGGTCATCGTCTTTTCCAGCGCCGCGACCAGCGATTTCTCCTGATCCGCCGCCTTGCCGCGATACTCGGCCAGCACCAGGTTCACCATGAACGTATCGACGTATTGACCGATCTTGCCCTGGAGTTGCGTGCCGCGCACATCGGTCACGTACAGCGAATCCTTGTCGGCCTTCTCGACCTTGGCGAGGACGAACTTCAACCCCTTCTTGACCGTTTCCTTGTACTCGCCCTCGGTTGGGGTATTGCCGGCCCGCAGGAGTGCGAGCAGCACATAACAGGTATTGCCAATGTCAGATGGATCTTCCACCTTTTGGCCTTCCACGCGGCCACCACCATTCGCGTTCCGCCAGCCGCCGCCCTGGTTCCAGCCACCATCTTCCTGTTGCGATTTCACCAGGAATTCGAGCGCCTTCTTGACGGCCGGGCTCAGATCCTTGGGTTTCACGGCGAACTCGGTCTTGATCGTAATCTCACCAATTTTGACGGGTGCAATCGTGGTGTCCGGCTTGGATTCGCCGGTGCCAGGAGCAGCGGGGGGTACAGCACCTGCGCGACCTTCGACCGGAAGCCCACCCCGTGTGGGCGGTTCGGTCGGCAGGAGCTTCAGCGGCGGGTCGGCCGGGAGTCGCTTCACCGGCTTCTCATCGGCCAGTAACAGGTTTGT
>JBGTAO010000169.1:0-4117 GCA_041749835.1 Gemmata sp.
TCACGGCTTTCGGTGCTCAGGTGTGATTGGCTACGGAAGGATCGTAACGCCCAGGTTCCGAATCGACAACGCGACTCAATCGCTTCCTCGGGGTTGATTCGTGAGAACGGGTCGGGTTACTCTTGGCAACGCAACAGAGACCAGCAAGAGAGCGTTCGTTGCGTTTTGCCAATAAATCCCTGATGAATCTGGGATTGCGCATTCGGAGAATCTGCATGACGCCGGCCACGGATGGCCCCCCGAGAACCTTCAACCGTTTGTTATCGTTCAATCCACCCATCATCCTCGAAAACCAGCCGCAACAAGCCGACCTGAGTCGATGGTTGACGCGCCGGACTGCGGTGTTGGGCTTGCTCGTAGTGGGCACCGTCTTGCGCCTGGTACCACTCGTGCAGAATCGCAACCTGTGGATTGATGAGGCGATGCTGGCGTTGAATCTCGTGGAGCGGACGCCGGCACAACTCTTGGAACCGCTCGATTGGAATCAAGGCGCACCGCCAGGCTTCTTGATACTGGTCAAGGCGACGATCAGCGTGCTCGGTACGGCAGAATGGTCCCTCCGACTGATTCCGTTTCTCTCCTCGGTGTTAGGTTTACTGGGGTTCGCTTGGGTCGCAAACCGTTGGCTCCGTGCTCCCACAGCAGTTGCAGCCATCCTCCTTTATGCGGTCTCCCCGTATCTCATCAGCTACTCCGCTGAGTGCAAACAATATGCCAGCGATGCAGCACTCACCGTGGGAGTGCTGGCCGCGGCAACCACGCTCCTCCAGAGTCAGGGGCGGTTCCATAATTGGGTGGCATTGACCGGCGTCGGTGTTCTCGCAGTCTGGCTCTCGCATTCGATAATCTTCGTACTGGGTGGCTGTGCCGCAGCACTGTTGATCGATTCCGTCTATCGGCGTGATCGTGCGCGAACCGTTCATTGCCTTGTCGTGGTCGGATGCTGGCTCATGAGCTTTGGCATTTGCTTTGTCGGTTCTTTGCGACACCTTGAGGCGAACCGCTTCCTTGTCAATTATTGGTCGGGGCACTTTCTACCGTTGGCACCCTGGCGGCTCGGAACGCTGGCCTGGTTAGGAGAGCATCTCTTCTCGTTGGTGGCTTACCCGGGCGGATTAGGCGGAACCGAAATCAAGGCCGGCGGGATTGCGGTTGCTTTGGCGGCACTCGGTCTCGCAGGATTTGCTCGTGAGCGCTGGGTCGCAGCTGTGGTACTCGTGGCTCCATTGCTACTCGCACTGTTGGCCTCGGGCTTGCAAAAGTACCCCTTCGCAGGTCGATTACTGCTGTTCTCGGTTCCGCTCTTGATCCTGACTGTGGCGCGCGGAGCCGATGTGGCTGTCTCGGCGTTACGACCTCTGCAACCCCATTCGGCATACCTGGCACTGGGAATCCTGGGCTCCGCTACTCTGCTGGAAACGTATCAGGGATTAGAAACCCCGCCACGGCAGGAGCAAATCCAGCCGGTCATGGAGCAGTTGCACAAGCAATGGAAACCCGGAGACCAGATTTACGTTTACTACGGAGCGATCCCGGCGTTCCGCTTCTATGGGCGTGACGGGCGATTCCCATCAGGTGTCATCCTGGGTACCGAGTCTCGTGAGGGTCGTACGAGTTATCGCGATGAGCTGCAACGATTCCTGGGCAAACCGCGGGTCTGGTTGCTCTTCAGCCATCGGTATCAGGAAGAGGAATCCCTGATTCGTGCCTATGCTGAAGGCTACGGGCGGTGTATTCAGACAATTCAAACCGAGGGTGCTGCCGCGTTCCTCTTCGACTTGAGTGAGTCGCCCTGAGTGAAACTGTCGACTATGCACGCCAGGAGACGCCCAATCCGCCGGCTTCCGAACCGGCCCACCTTGATACCCGTAATACTGGCGGTTATGGTCAAGTATGCAAAAAGCTGCTACGAGGGGGCCACACGATGACAGGTGATCCGCGGATCGGACGGCGTGCGTTCCTGGGCACCGTCGCTCTTGCAGCACTCGGTAGCCCATTGGTTCTGGCCCAGGAGAAGTGGGAGCGCAAGATCGAACCGCTGCGCCTACCGCTCGACAAGGACGGCGTCTGGACGCTTCACTTCCGCTACAAACCACCGCGGATTACAACACTCGAAGGGCTTGATAAGAACGGAAAGCCGGAGAAGCAGACTGTTTGGTATTTGTGGTATCAAGTGTACAACATGACCGATGAACCGCAGACGTTTCTCCCCGAGTTCGAACTGGTGACCAAGGATCTGAATTCGAACCACCTTGATCAGCCACGACCCAACATGGTCGATCAACTACGCGCGATCGAAGATCCCACGGGAATTCTGAATCTGCAAACTACGATCGCGATCTCGAAAGTACCGATTCCACCCAGTAAACCCGACGCGATTCCACGAATGATTTCCGGGCTGGCGATCTGGACGGATATGCCCGCACTGGCACCCAAGACCAATAAGTTCAGCATTTACGTTGTTGGGTTATCGAACGGGTTGGCAGTGGAAGAAACTGCTACTGGCGAACGACTGATCAAGCGGAAAACGCTCCAGATCAATTTCGTGCGTCCCACGGACGATAATCGACCGCAGATCACCGACATCGTTCCCGATGATAGTAATGGCCCGGCCGAGAAGTGGATTTATCGCACGGTCTCGACCTTCAAGCCCAAGAAGCCGTAACAGCCCCATTCAGACTTTGGCACGGCTCCGATTGCGTGAGGCAGACTCACTCCGATCGGGGCCGTGCTTCACTTTGCGGCAGCCGATCCCCCACGACAACCCAGGGTTCACCGTCTGCCCGCGTCAAGATGACGAAGCGGTGTTCAGAACCTTTTAGCTTCAACGACCGCACCAGTTCGTTTGGATCTGTCGGTCCGCCACGGTTCAGCGGAGTGATGCGACCGACATCCTGGCTGTTGAGATAACGCCGCAGTTGTCGGACGTGGAGGCGTTCAGCAAGATCGACTCGATAAGTGGTTCCGAATGCGGAATGAATCGGTTCTGGTGATGTCAAGAGCATGACGACCGGGTCGATAAGGCGACAATTCAACTGCTCTGCCAGTAACCCCGCCAGGCCAGCGCGGACGACAGCCGAGTTGGGATCGAACACAAAGCGATCGACGACACCGACCGGAAGCAACTCGGGTGCCGTGGCGGCAACAAGTGATTCGCCCTGAGGCAGGATGGTGGCACGGCGTCGGGCGGATTGCAGTGGCCCGAACCAGAGCACACATTCCTTTAATTCCCCTTCGTTCGCAATAAACTCGACCTCGCAATCCGAGCGTTCGAGTTGCCGCAGATCGATCCCTGGGGCAACCTTCACGCCCAGGGGAAATCGCGATGGGAATCGCTCCCGCAGTGCCGTAAGTGATGGCGTGTACTCCTCGGGGTCCAGAAATCGACGTTCACCGGCGCGGCGTGAAGGGTCCGCGAAGGCGGCTTCCGCTCCGATCAGCGGAATCGTGAGTGCATCACCAGTATGCACACGAATCTGCGTTTGATACCCGAGTGCGGTTGCATTCTCCAACAGCATGCTGGCACGGAGAGCATCCGCTTCCACGGCCTCGACTCCAGGCCCGGCAGTAGCAAGTGCAAGTGCGTCGCCACCGATACCCGAACAGAGATCAGCGACAGTTCCCCATCCTCGGTATCGCTTGGCTCGATACGCTGCGACGGAATGACCCGTTGATTGCTCCAGCCCCTCTCGCGTAAAGTACATCTGTTCGGCATGCGGAAACTTTGCGGCAGCTTTCCTGCGAAGGATCACGGTTTCCAGTGCAGCTTTCACAAGTGTGGCCGCGGCCAACTTCCGAAGCTTCTCGAAGCAACTCAAGAAGGTGCGTTCGGTGGGGGTAAGCTCTGCCGCTGCGGCGATCAATAGTTGTCCGTTTGGCTGAAGCAACTCGTGGAATGTGGCCGTGTCCATGTGCGGCTCGGGAATGGAAACTGATCCCAACACTTTCAACAATACCTGTGTGGCCAGTCTTTGGCGGGTGTGCCTTTCGAAGTAGGCACTACGCGGCGGGCACCTTCCAGTGTTCACTCCATTCTGCGGTGTCGCACAGGGCGAGTAGTTCCACGAACGGCCCGACCCGCTCCGCTCGCCATCGCGCACCGGTGCGTTTCAGCCGA
>JBGTAO010000170.1:0-4325 GCA_041749835.1 Gemmata sp.
GAGGCGTTCGATACTGTCGCTGCTTGCCTGGGTGTGGCAGCACCCTTGGTAGACCAAACTCGGCTCAGGCGAACGGTTATTGAGTCACGGCTCGAAGATGGGTTCCTCGATGCGACGACGCTCATGGAAGGGCTCATTGCTCGCGGAGTTCCCATGCGGACAGCGCATGAAACGGTCGGCACCCTGGTCCGTGAGTGTGAACGACGCAACTGCCGACTCACGGATCTGCCCACGGAGCTTTTTGAGGCAGTTGCCCCAGGCAAAGGCGACGAACTGCGTGCTGGCCTGGGTGTACATAATGCCATAGCAGCATTTCAAAGTTATGGTTCGACCGCACCCCAAGAAGTTGCCCGCCAACTCGCGGAATGGCGCAGGCGATTGAGTCAATGAGGTAAAACTGTGTGGAATGATCCGGTTGGACGAGTACGCATGGTCGGGCTTTGCGAAGGTATCTCGTTTCTGGTGTTGTTGCTGATCGCGATGCCGTTGAAGTACTTTGCCGGGAGGCCCGAAGCAGTTTTCACGGTGGGTTGGCTGCATGGCGTCCTGTTCATGGCCTACGCATCGGTCACCTTTTGGGCATGGGGTCGTGGTTACATTCGAGCCCGCATGGTGGGCCTCGCAGCTTTGGCAGCGCTCATTCCCTTGGGGCCATTCCTGCTCGATCCCAAACTCAAGGCGATCGAAGCAGCTCAATCAAAGAGTCCGGAACAGATCTGTTAGCATCACATGGGATTTCACTCCTTCACTTCGGGAACGTTATGGATCACTTCGCGTATCAAGCGGGGCAACTGTATTGCGAGAATGTTCCGGTGCAGGAACTCGCCGAGCGCTATGGCACCCCGCTGTTTGTCTATAGCCAGCGGACATTGCTGCATCACCTTCATGAGATCCAGACAGCGTTCGCTGCCGCGAAGCCGATCATCTGCTACTCGGTGAAAGCGAATGGAAACCTGAGCATCTGCCGAATCATGGGCCAGCACGGTGCCGGTTTCGATGTGACCAGTGGGGGTGAGTATTATCGGGCTCAACAAGCAGGTCCGAAGGATGCCAAAATCGTCTTCGCTGGTGTGGGGAAAAGTGATGCAGAGATCACGCATGCGTTGAAAAACGATGTGTTGCTCTTCGATGTGGAAAGCGAACAGGAGTTGCTGAGAATCGGCTCGATCGCCCAGGGGTTGGGCAAGCGAGCGCCCGTTGCGCTACGAGTGAACCCGGATCTGCCACCCAAGACCCACGCCAAGACGGACACTTCGATCAAAGGCGTGAAATTTGGCCTCGACATCGAGACTGTAGTGGATGTCGCAAAATCCGTCGTCGGTCATCCGGGCCTGGATGTTGCGGGCGTTCACATGCATTTGGGTTCACCGATTCTCAAGTCGGAACCGTACCGTCAAGGCTGTGCCAAGGCGGTAGATTTAATCCAATCGTTCCGTTCGCAAGGGCACAACATCCGTTATCTGAACATGGGGGGCGGCTTCGGGATCAACTACCGTCACGACGAAGCGCTCCCAGCAAGTGCGTTTGCAGAAGTGATTCTCCCAGCAGTGAAGCAAACAGGATGTCAGCTCATCTTGGAACCCGGGCGGTTCATCACGGGGAACGCGGGGATTCTGGTGAGCCGCGTCCTGTATACAAAGGAAACCGGCGGTAAGCATTACGTCATTCAGGATGCCGCCATGAACGACTTGATCCGGCCCACGCTGTATGGTTCGTATCATCGCGTCTGGCCGGTCAGCGTGCAAAACGGCCTTCCGGACCGCCCAGCAGTGGATATGTCTGTCGATCCTGACCGCGAGAATCCGTTTCTGGAGATGCCAGGTACCTTTCGCCAGGATGTCGTTGGCCCCGTGTGCGAATCTGGTGATTATTTGGCCATGGCACGGCCGTTACCACCGCTCCAGCGTGATGATTTGCTCGCGATCTTCTCAGCTGGCGCATACGGCATGTCCATGGCTTCGAATTACAACAGCCGCGCACGTGCCGCCGAAGTCCTCGTTACAGACCGCACGCACCGATTGATCCGGCGTCGCGAGACCTTCGAAGACCTCGTCCAGTGTGAAGTGAATTGCATCGAGTGACGGGTGGGTGCAAAATGAACTTGAGCTATCCCGGTCTCGTAGAACGACCGGGTCTGCTTCATTTGCGCTGAACTGTGCCCAGCCGCGTTCCCCCGCCCGGAGGATTCCCTGGTGAGAACTTCTCTGTTACTCGCCCTTACCCTCTGCATGAGCGGGCTGTGCTCCCTTGGGACAGCCCAGGAGCCCGCCAAGGACCGAGGCCCCAAGACGCTCGCACTCATCAAACAATTTCGCGAACTGATGTCGGAAGGAAAGTACGACATCGCTGCGAACTACTTGAAGGCTTTCCTCGACTCGAACCCCACTGAGAACGACCTTCTGGAGATTGAAAAGAAATACGGGAGCACCGTGTTTCAAACCCTGCGCAATGTCCCGCGTTGGTCCGATGATCTCAAGACGGACAAGCAAACCCGCGAGAATGTCGAAGAACTGATCAAACGTGCCCAAGCCGCTTCCAAGAAATTGCTCCAGGACCCGGAACGGGTCATGAAATACATCAAGAACTTGGGTGCGACTTTCGAAGAGCGGGTGTTCGCGGAACAAGAGCTTCGCCGGACCGGAGATTTCGCGATCCCGTTCATGGTGAACGAGCTGCGCATCACGCGCGATCAAGCCATCTACGATGGCATCATTGGTGCGATCAAGCAACTCGAAGGCCTACCGATTGCTGGCTGGGTTGCGGCATTGGAGGGCCTGAAACCATCACAGCAGTTCGACGTACTCCGGGCGATTATTCAGCGGCAAGATGTCGTGAATCTCCAAGCTTATGCCCAAACCGACCTCGCTCCCTATCTCTGGCGAGTCCTCTCAATTCCGCGTGATCATAACTCACCCGTGCGGCTACTGGCTGAAGATATCATCAACAAGTTTCGCCCGGGAAGCAAAGCGGACACCAAACTCCCCGAGGCGGAACTGACCGCAATCGCCAAGCGGTTTTACGATGGGACTGCTCGCTTCGCTTCAGCACGGACGAACCCCGACGGTTCACCAATGACCGTCCCCATGTGGGTTTGGAACCGCTCCGATGAGAAACTCGTCAAATACGAAGACGTGCCCATTGATCGGGCCCTGGAGTTCTACGGGCTCCGATATGCTCGGTGGGCGCTGGAACAGCAACCAAGCTACGAGCCGGCGCAAGCGTTAATTCTGGCGCTGGCTGCCGAGCGAGCAATGGACCGCTCCCAGTTTGGGAACCTGGCCACGTCCGACCCCGCTGTCTTTAAGCTGCTATCGGACGCTCCCTCAATAGTGCTGAATGACCTGTTGCAACAGGGCATTAACCAAAAGAAGCCCGCCCTGGTTTACGCCATGCTCCAGATGCTGGGCGATCGTGCGGACCGGGATGCTGCGACGCCACCGGCGGGTGCGCCACCTCGGCCATCACTGTTCGTGAAAGCGCTCAGTTATCCCGACCCGCAAGTCCAGTTCGCTGCTGCCAACGCGCTTTTACGTTCGCCAGTACCGGTTCCCGCCGAAGTACGCGGGCAAGTCGTCGATATCCTCCGTCGGGCGGCGGCTCTGGATCTCGGCACGCCCTCGGACACGAAGGGGACCGCTCTACTGGCCAACCCGAGCAAGCTTCGCTCGGATGCCACAGCTTCGTTACTTCGTGGCTTGGGTTACGAGGTTGAACTCTTGACTTCGGGGCGTGACCTCCTGAGACGAATCGGTCGATCCTCGGACTTTGATGTCATCCTCATTGATCGTCACATTGCGAATCCGCAATTGATTGATACGGTCGGGCAACTCAGTGCGGATGTGAAAGTCGCCAACCGACCGATAGTGGTGATTGCGTCTCCCGACCAAGCCCGAACACCAACATTCGATCAACTCCTGCTGCGCGTCGCTGCACTCCTCGCCGCAACTGAAAATGAGCTCGTTTCGATTCCCACACCCTTCGTTCCGGACTCACGCTCAACTCCGGAAGAAGTGACGGAACTCCGGATCAGCAATCAGAACAAGCGTGATGATCGCTTCCGAACCACCGCTCAAGAACGGATGAAGCGTCTGAAGCGCGTTGTGGAGGTGACGGGAGCCAACTTAACGCCAACGCAGCAACTGCTGTTCGATCTCCGCGTGGAGTTAATGACCTATGAGATCTTGAAGGCAGACTTCCCGATTTCCGAAGTGTCAGCTCCGGGGACGATGGAGTATCTCGAAAAGCTGCGGAAACAGATCCGACTTCAACCGGAAAGCGCCCGCTATGGCGTGGGTGTTCCGACCACCGACCTCATGAAGTTGATT
>JBGTAO010000171.1:0-5263 GCA_041749835.1 Gemmata sp.
AAGGCGTTCCAGGACTCGGTGACATCGGCCAGCAACCCTCCCACGCGGGTGTCGCTCGGGTGAAACCGCTGGCCCGTGGCGGTCTCGATGATGTTGTAAACGGCTTCGCGCTGATTGAAGGCGTACAGGAACGCGGTGAGCGCCCCGAGGTCGAGCGCTGCGGCACCCACACAAAGCAGGTGATCGCTGATGCGAGCCAACTCGGCCAAGATGGTGCGGATGTACTTGCAGCGCGGCGTGATCTCGATGTCGAGCAACTTCTCGATGGTGTGGTGCCACGCCACTTCGTTGGCGACCGGCGAGATGTAATTCATCCGATCAACAACGGTCACATACTGGTTGAAGTCGAGATCTTCGCCCAGCTTCTCGAAGCCCGAGTGGAGAAAGCCGATGTCGGGCACGGCCTTGACAATCGTCTCGCCATCGAGAGTCAGAATCAGGCGCAGCGTGGTGTGCGTGGCCGGGTGCTGCGGGCCGAAATTCAGGGTGTACAGGAACTCCCGGTCTGCACCGGCCACGTCTTCGACGGGAGTCGCAGTTTCGAGAGGCATGGCAATCTCCGAGTTCACCAGTTAGCTATCGGCCCGGGTCACGGTGTCGAAGTTGTGGCGTTCGCCGTAACCACGCAGTGGGTAATCTTTCCGCAAGGGGAACGCGGAGAATTCGTGCGGCATCAGGATGCGGCGCAGGTCCGGATGCCCCGGGAAGCGTACCCCGTACATGTCGTACACTTCGCGTTCCATCCAGTCGGCACCCTTCCAGAGCTCGTACACCGAGGGAAGCTCCGGGTCGGGGTCGTTGGTGTAGGCTTTCACGAAGACCCGTTCGCTGGTGCTCGTGTTCGTGAGGCCGTAGACCACGCAATAGCGATCGGTCGCTTCCGGGTAATTCAGGTAGTCGATGCCGCCTAGCTCGGCGAGCATGTCGAAGCCGTGTTCCTCTTTCAGGCACTTCAACAACGGGAAGAGTGTCGCCATTGCCTGTGCGGCGGGGACGAGCAGGCGCTGATTATCGCGGAACGCCGAGGTGGTGAAAGCCCCCGGGAACTTCGTGCTCAGGTTGTCGAGATACGGCGGCATATCGACCTCAGATCTCGTCTTGGGTGGGGCTTCCGGGGGGCATCAGTTCAGCGGTACGCGGAAGCGTGTCGCGGTGTTGTAATCGCCGGGTGCAATAATCGTCTGTTCCGGGCTCAGTTCCTTGGCAAGTGCCGTGGGGCCTTCGTAACTTGTGCGGTCGGCGAATTCGCGGGCGTCGATCGTTCCCGTCTTCTGGATCTTTTCTTGCAGATCGAGCACGGCCCGAATGAGTTGCTCGGGGCGGGGCGGGCATCCCGGCACGTACACGTCCACGGGAATGAAGCGATCGATTCCTTGCACCACGGCATAGGTGTCGAACACGCCGCCGCTGGAAGCACAAGCGCCCATGCTGATGCACCACTTCGGTTCGGGCATTTGCTGCCAGATTCGTTGCATCACGGGCACCATTTTCATGGCAACCCGACCCGCGACAATCATCACATCGCACTGGCGCGGCGAGAATCGCATCGCTTCCGATCCGAATCGGGCAATGTCGTAGCGGCTACTGGCGGTGGCCATCAGCTCGATACCGCAACAGGCGGTGGCGAACGGCATGGGCCAAAGGCTGTGCTTACGAATCAGGCTCGCCAGGTAGTCGATCTTCGTGACCATGAAGTCGGGGAGCAGCGAAGTTAGCGCCATTGAAACACCCCTTTTTTCCAGGCGTAAACGTAGGCGATTGCCAGTGTTGCGAGGAATACCAGGATTTCGAGAAACACCACGGTGCCGAAGGCCGTGCGCCACACCTGTTCTCCACTCTCCGCGTAGGCAATCACCGCCCAGGGGTAGAGAAACAATAACTCGACATCGAAGACCAGGAACAGAATGGCGATCAGGTAGAACTTGATGTCGAACTGCATGCGTGCGGAGCCGACCGGATCCATGCCGGACTCGTACGGCATCTGCTTGACGCGGGTGGGTTTGCGGGGCTTGAACGGGAAAAGGTGCGTGGCCGCGATCGTGCCCACGGCAAACAGCGCGACCACGACGGCGTAGATCAGGACCGGATAGTACGCCTGCAGGTCGAACGCGGGCTCCAGACCGGCAGGCGTGCGAACGGGGGTGACCGCCATTCTCCAGCCCCTAATGTAAATTGATGCACGACAAACCGGGTGCCGTCAAGTTCGCCTTGTGAAGTATTTCACAAGCCCGGCCAAAAAACAACCTCGACGGTCGGTCGAGGCAAACTTTGTTTCTCAGAGATAGTAGTCAGACGAGCTGTGCCGTCAAGGAAACACTTGAAATGCACACGACTTGCTACCCAGGCCGGAAGGGTGGTGGAAATGCTCACACCGGAAGAGAAATGAGCCGGCCGATGCACTGCGCGAGCTGTTGCACGGCCAGCTTCGCATTCACCAGCACCTCGGCATGGTCCAGTGCCGTGGTGCCCAACCCGGCGGCCTTGTTGGTAATGCACGAGATCGCAGCGACTTCGAGCCCCAACTTGGCTGCGGCCTCAGCTTCCAGCGCTGTGGACATCCCGACCGCATCGGCACCACAAACCGCGAGAGCCCGGATCTCCGCGGGAGTCTCGTAACTTGGCCCAGTCAGTGCGGCGTAAATGCCCTGGTGCAACTCCGACAGTGTGGCCAAAAGGTGCGGTGCGTAAGGCGTTGCCAGGCCAGCCCCAATCGCGAGATGTCGCCAATCGTCCCGAGTCAGCAGTTTGAAATGCCCGCGGATCGCCATCAAGGAGCCCGGATTCAGTGTGGGGTGAATCCCACCTGCGGCGTTGGTCAGGATCACGCGCTTCACGCCCATGTCGGCGGCCACGCGGATCGTTCCCGTGAGCACCTCGGGCGTGTGCCCCTCGTAGAAATGCAGGCGACCCAGAACCAGCAACGCCGGGATGTCGGCCCAGCGCCCCACCATCATCCGGCCCTGGTGACCGTGTACGCTCGTGGGCACGAACCCGGGAACCTCGCCAAACGGTACAGATGCTTGTTCACGAAATGCTGCTTGAACCTCGGAGAGCCCCGAGCCCAGAACCACGGCAACTTTCGGGGCGAGTGCGCGAACGCCCCCCCGGAAAGTGGTGAACGCGGCGGTGATCACGATTACGCGATACCTTCCAGAGTGTCGTCGTTGACCCGCAGTTCCGCGAACTGTTGTTTCGTTCGGACACCCCAGCCGATGAGTTGGGCCGCCGGCTCAATCCCCAATCGCCCGGCATTCACGACCAGGTCGTAGCCCGTGGCATCGTTCGGATCGCGGGCCAATGTCCGAGCAAGGAACTTGGCTCGGCGTTCGTCACGGGCTTCCACTTCGACTGCGGCTTCACTGTGCGAAAGACGGAGCCATTGGGCAAAGTAGGCAACACGTGATTCCAGCGGTGCGACCACACGAACGTGCAAGGTGGATTCCCGTGGAAGCAAATAGCCTGCTCCTCGCCCCACGATGATCGTGTCACCACGGGCCGCGACGGCGAGCAGCAAGCGAATCATCCCGGCAGTGTCTGGATCGGGCGTGAGCTTGCGTTCGGTTTGCAACCGGGCGAGGTGGGTATCGGCCCAGGCCTTGGCGGCATCGGGCACATCGGCGAGCAGTTGCGCCCTGGCCGTGTCGTCTTGTGTGAGATAATCGAGCGTATCGTGATCGAAGACTTGCCAGCCCAGAAGTTCGCCGACTTTGCGGGCAATCGTTCCTCCGCGTGCCCCCGCTTCCCGGCTGATGGCCACGCACAGACCACGCGGTTGCGTGATTGGCGGCGGTGTCGGCTCTTCGCCCCGGTAACCGTGGACGGGTGGCGCGGTCAGTTCCGAAGGTTTCATCTGTACACCCTCACACATCGTCTCGGTATTCTGATCGCGCAAACAACCACATGCCGACGGTCGTGAATCCGAAAATGGCCACTGCTAGCACCGACCACGCCGTGGTCGAGGTCACTGCTTGGGGTACGTCGAGCATGTCGGCCGGGTACCCCGCGGTTACTGCTGCATTATACATCAGAGATCGCGCATAAAAGGTGAGACTCAGCAGCTTCAGGCTTCCCGGTAACGCGGCGACCAATGCTTCGAAGAAGAAGACATACACCAATCCGACGACGACGGGCCGGCGAAAGATGGCCCCAATCAGGTGGAAGAGCGCGGCGAATGCGAGCGTTGCCCCCACGGCAGCGGGCCAGTAGAGCGCGATCGCCCGGCGGCCCAGTTCACCCCCTGCCATGCCGAGCGCCACGAATCCACCCAGGCTGAACGCCGTGCACCAGGGAAGGGTGCCCAGGAACTTCGCCACATAGATTCCCGAGCGTGGGATTGGCCGCGTCATGAGCCAGACCAGCGAGCGCGATTCCCGATCGGTCCCGAACGCCGCCGTCGCATACGAAAGCGTAAACAGTGGAAGCACAAACCCCAGGAATGCGCCGAGAATGACCCAACGCGAGAAGTTCATGAAGCCCCAATCGGCCAGGAACCGCTCCGATTGCAAGATCACATAGGGAATCGAGAGCAACAACGATTGCAGCGCATCGCGGGTCGGTGTGACGGGTGTCGGCAATTCATGAGCCGCGAGTGGCGGAGCCTTCTCCAGGTCGTAGCGATTCTGGGGCAAGAGCCGTTCGGCATACTGGAGGTTGGTCACCCGTGTTCGCGAGACCCGTTGCCCGGGTAGGTTCCAGCCCGCCGGGCTCGCCGAGACCAACAGCACCCACGCTACCACCAGCGAGAGTAACGATAGCGAGACCCACCCCATTTGCCGCACACGCCAGTGCCGTTGAAAGCTCTGCACGATGAGCACCAGAAATCCGCGCAACGCGGATTGCTCGGTATCAGGCGTGGCTGGTGCGACTTCAGAATTTGGCATGAGGCAGTCACGATCTCAAGAAACGAGCGTGGCGCGGTTCGATACCGATCGGGCCGGGCAGATCACCCAATACTAGGTGCGGCCACTGCCTCCCAGCAGATAACCGAGAATCGCGTGGGCCGAGTCGTCGAGCGGTTCGATCCGGCGCACTTCGAGTTGCCCCTCGATCACGATGCGGCCCAACTCCTCGAAGAAACGCTTGGGATGCCGCGCTTGCACCACCAAGCCCCCGGTCGCTTCGCCCACGCCGCCTTTCTCCGCGACATCCACCGCGAGCACTTCGGGAAGGCTCAGCAGCATTCGGGCCACTTCGCGCGGCTGATCGACCTCGATTCGCACCGATAGCGGGTGATCCTCGAGTAAGTCCCGAATCTGCGGAAGCG
>JBGTAO010000172.1:0-5341 GCA_041749835.1 Gemmata sp.
GAAACATGCCCTCAGCTTTACCTACGACCTGAAGCGGGAGTGATCCGCCGAGCGCTTTGCGGAGGCCTGCGAGTAAGGCGGGGTCGGTCGAATCCGGGTCTGTCACCTGGCAAATCCTGCTGGGGGAGTGTGGCAAATAGCGTCAGACGATTACCAGAATAATCTACTGATTTAATTGCCCGGGCTAGCAACACCAGACGCAAGGGGTCAGCTTGTGACAATCAGAAATCAGGATCAGTGAAGGTTATGTACCGGCCGTGAGGGAGAACGCTCGTCGGGTGGGCTGGTGGTGCGGGTGGTGCGGGTGGTGCGATGAGCGCTGCGATTGCGGCTCGCTGTTCGGGTGGCAGTGCAGCGAGTGCCGTGAGCAGTTCAGCGAGAGTGGCAGGAAGGGGTTTCGACAGGTCCGGCGGCGCAACTTCGTGGGCATGTTCTTCGCCGGTCGCGTTTTCGCCTTGTTTTCCTAGGGTTTTCTTGCGTCGCCTGTTCGTTCGCAACGAAGAGGTCGGGAGTTCGACTCTCCTCCGCTCCACAAAAGCCTCGCTGATGTCACGAGATGTCAGCGAGGCTTTTCCGTTTACCATACTCTTCAGGAAGTGTTACTCCGCCTTCGCGGTTTCGGCGTAGTCTTTAAGTGCTTTCTCGTGCTTCGTCAGTTCGGCCCGGAGTTCTTTCAACCGCGCCTGACGTTTCTCGATTTCCGTTTCCTGATCGTCGAACTTCTTGAGATACCGCTTGAACGCTTCCGACTCTTTCGGTGCTCGCTCGATGTTCTTGCGAATTCGATCCTGATCGTCGGCGATCTCCTTGAGTGCGGTCTGCTCATCTGTAATACCGGCCTTCGCCGCTTCAACCTTGTCGCGCAGTTCCAGCATCCGGGCCAGCACCGCTCGCACTGCGGGCTTTGTGGCTTCGTGCTTGGAGTAAAACAGCAAGATCTCGCGATCGGTACCGATCAGTGCCAGTTCGTCGCCCATCTCCGATTCCTCGATAACGGTCAACGTCTCGGCACCGCCTGCCTTGACGGCGACTTCGAAGTGGCGGAAGTTCCGCGTGGTTTCCGCTGCTTGTTCTGGTGCGATCAGTTTCCTGCCGGTGATCCGGGGATGTTCAATCACGATCATCCGATCGACTGCATTCCGATTCCGGATCAGGTAGCGTGTCTCCCAGCGTGATCGCGTTTGGGTGTTGATCAATCCGGGCACCACTTTCACGGCCTGGATGGTCGCAATGGTCGGTTGGGTGCTCGGCACCACTTCCGTTCCCAGATCGATGGCGTAACTGATGAGTCGCTTTTCGTTTGGCTGCAGGTCGGGCAAGCGGGCATCGCCAGCGAACGTGCCGTTGTCGTAAACCGCCACCGGGCCCTGAGCCAAATGGAGTTTGGTCTTGTTGTGGAACTTCAGCCCCAGCAAGGGATGCTTGGCGAGAACCGCGGCGTTGTAGATGCTGACGCGCGACCCCTCGATCGGCGCGTTCACAATGGGTAGTAATGCCGACTTCTGCCGGGGCAAGGTAACCGGGTCTTCGATCACGTACTCGAACATGTCGCCGAGCCCACCGTCCGACGCTGCGAGTGCGCCCTGGTTCCTGTCGAGCGGGTCACGAACCGTCTTCACCGGTGTGCTGTCGCCCGATCCTGGGGCGGTCGGGTTCCCGCGAACGCGATTCAAATATTCCTCGAAGCTCAAGCGTTGCCCATAGAGGCTGCGGACGTTCGGTCGCGGCACTCGCGGCGGGTAAGCATTGGACCCCAGATAGTTGCCTTGAATGCCGAACTGACCGCCGAGGTTGCCGAACTGTGCTCCCTGAAACCCGAATTGCGCTCCCCCTTGAAGACCAAACTGGTTGTTGACCGAGCCCTGGAAGCCACCAAAACCGCCAATGCCACCAATGCCGCCACCAATGCCGCCACCAATGCCGCCGAGGTTCCCGAAGGCCCCTTGCATGCCGGCCACCGGGTTCATCGGGTTGCCCATGTTGCCCATCGGAGTCAATCCACCCTGGTAGAGGGGCGGCCGTAATGAGGCGAAGAGTTCCGGTTCCACCGTGGGCCGTGGGACGAACAGCGGGTCGTACATGTCCATCTGGAATGTCATCGGGCGACCCGCAACAAGGCCGATCTTCACGTTGTTCCAGTCTTCATCCGTGGTGTTTTCGACGGTCGCCCAGCCTTGCAGTTGCAATCCCGCTTTGGCATCCACGCTCAGCCGATAACTCGGCTTCCAGAGCGGAGCCTCGGTCACGTAGCCCACGGCGACCCGGCGTTTCCCGTTGCCGGAGAACACCACTGAAACCGTCTTCTTGTTATCCCCGCGCGACGAGGCCAACAGTTCCAAAGCTTTCTTGAACTCGGCTTGCAGTTCGGGGCGAACAAACTTGAGCTTCTTCACCTGCTTCAACTCGACGGTTTGCAATCCCTCGTCGGTCAGCAAGTTCAGCTTCTCACCCGGATCGGTCGCGGCTGCGGGCATGGCGGTGGGGCGTTCGACGCTCGCAATCTGGCCCACAATACTGGTTCCCGATTTATCACTAACTTCGATTTGCTCACCGCGAAGCTGATGGAGCAGTTGCCCCATGCTCGGGTTCTCGGTGACATCGACCACGAACCCCTTGAGCGAGAATTCGATCGGCAAGCGGTTGTCGTAGGTGACCGCTCGCGGCTTGCCCCCAGCCGCATCGGTAATCACCAGGCTTTTGAGCAAGTCGTTCACATCAACTTCGTCGAAGCGCAGATCGAGCCGGGCGTCGCCGGTCACGTCGCCTTCCCGATGGAAGTAACCGATCCCGGCGTTGAAGAGCACAATCCGCGTTATGGGCAACTCGGCCGCGGGAGGTGCCTTCTCCGCGCCGCGCGGCGCACCGGCCACGGGCTTGGGTGCCTGCTGCCCCCGGACGAGCGGAGCGAGGAACGACACTCCAAACAGGAGTGCCACCATGGGAATGACGAATGGCCGCATGCGAATCCTCGGAGAGAGGGCAGAGCGAATGCCGTGATGGCGTGTTCACAGAGAGAGAACGGAGTCGCTGTCGTGGCGTTGGCACGGGCAAGTGGTTACGTTCCCCGGGACCGCGGGCTTCCAGCCCGCTCCTCGCTTTTGAGCGATCGGGACGACCGCGGTCCCAGGGACAGCTTCGGCCGATCGCGGCACAATGCCCGGTGGCACTAACCGGGCAGCTTGGCCAACTCTTCATCGACCAACCGGCGCACCACATCGTTGGGCGCGCCCTTGTTGGCTTTCATCACCGCTCCCACGATCGACATCTTCGCGGCGTCCTTGCCCTTCTTGAAGTCGGCCACCGCTTTCGGGTTCGCCGCGATTGCTGCTGTCGCCGCACTTCGCAGGGTGCCTTCATCGAAGTCGGCTGCCGATTTCACGCCCTTGGCGGTCATGGCGGTAGCAACATCGCAGCCCGTTTCGAGCATGTGCTTGAACACATCGCTGCGGTCTTGCTTCGGTACACCTTCGGTCTTCTTCAGGAACTCTGCGAAGGCCGTGGCCACCATCGGGAACTGCTCAATCTCTTCCTGGCGATCGGTCAGCGCGGGGTACACGAGATCACTGAGGCGGTTGGCGGCCGCCTTGCCATCGCCCAGTGTTGCCGTAACGGTTTCGAAGTACGCCACCAGCTTGCGTCCCTTGGCGGTGAGCACCTGCGAATCGTAGGCACTCAGGCCATATTGCGATTGCAACCGCGTACGTTGTGCGCTGGGGAGTTCGCCCGTCTCGGCCTTGATCTGCTCAATCTGCTCGGCCGTCACCACCACGGGCACCAGGTCGGGCTCGGGGAAGTAGCGATAGTCCGCGGCTTCTTCCTTGTGCCGCTGTACCACGGTGACACCCCGAGCATCGTCCCAGCCAGCGGTGGTCTTCAAGAGCTTCCCGATGCGGAAACCTTCGGGGTTCTTCTGGTACTCCTCGAAGTGCCGCTTCGCCTCATACGCAATCGCTCGGCCCACCCCGCGGAAGCTGTTGAGGTTCTTGATCTCGACCAGCGGTGTGGCGTGGTGCTTGCCCTCGGCCTGCGGAATGTGAATGTTCACGTTGGCATCGCACCGCAGGCTACCTTCTTGCATCTCGCAATCCGAAACGCCGATCTCACGCAACAGCAGGCGAACCTCTTCGAGATAGGCAATCGCTTCCTCTGGGGTGTTCATATCGGGATGCGACACGATCTCCAGAAGCGGCGTTCCTGTGCGGTTCAGATCGACCTTGGTGTCGCCGCCACGGCCTGATTCGTCGTGCAGATTCTTGCCCGCGTCTTCCTCCAGGTGCGACCGAATGATACCGATCCGTTTGATGCCCGTGCTACCGGGAACCGAGATCTCGAGCCAGCCGTCGTGGCTGAACGGCAGATCGTACTGCGAAATCTGGTAGTTCTTGGGGAGATCGGGGTAGTAGTAGTTCTTGCGATCCCACTTGGTGAACGCGGCGAGCTGGCAGTTCAGGGCGAGGGCGGCACGCATGGCCAACCGGAACGCCTCGGCATTCATGACGGGGAGCGAACCGGGCATCCCGAGGCACACCGGGCATGTGGCCGTGTTGGGTGGCAAGCCAAACTTATTGAGGCAACCACAAAAGAGCTTCGTGCGCGTGAGGAGTTGCACATGCACTTCCAGCCCAATCACGATCGTGTACGGTTCGGCCATTACCATTCCCTGTGAAGACGGTGCACGAGAACATTAGCGAGAATTGTAGTGGTGTGCGCCCGAGTTTGGAGCGTGCCACCCGAGTGCAGTCGCCACTTCGCCGTGGGTCAGTAGAATTGCCGGCACGACGGAACCGGCAATCCTTCCATGGAGTGGGCCCCCCGTTCATGCCCATCTCGTTCTCGATCACCGGGCAACTGCACCTGAGCAACGACCGGCTCTCGCGGAACGAGGCCCGGGACTGGCTGGCGCGAGTGGCACTCTGGTTCGAAAGCGTGGGCGATGTCGTTCTTGATGCCCGTCTGGTCCGCGATAGCGAAGAGAAGCCGGCCTTGTTGGTGGAATTGCACTCCGTCTCCCCACCCGTGGAGATCCGCCTGGGCGGTTCGGGCCGTGTCCGCGTGGCCGCCGTCACCACTCCTGCCGGCCCCGGCTATCACCAATACCTCTGCGATCTGCTGCACCAACTCAGCATCGATCACAAGTTCTCGTGGCTGCCGGACGATTGCTCCGATCCGACTGGCTACTTTCTGACGCGCGAACGCCCGGCGGTGGAGCGGCAATTCCTGCGCTGGCTGGCGACCGCTTGTGCCGATCAACCCCGCGCCGTTGGCCTACCTGCCGAACACGGCTACACACCGGTAGGCGAGGTCTTGACCCCGTTCGGCCCGCGCTCGCACCAGTGGGCCG
>JBGTAO010000173.1:0-7820 GCA_041749835.1 Gemmata sp.
TGTCACTGCGGCCATCGACCGGCGTGGGTGGCGGTGGGAATGTCCCGTTGTCGGCTGGGCGCGGCGCGAGCGGTGGCAACCCGAGGTCGTCGCGGAGCACGATCAACAGCACCGGGTTCGGCACGCGGGTCTGGACGGAACCGGTGAGCTTTTTCCCCTCCAGTGTGGCCTCGGCGGTGAGGTTGTAAGTTGCCCCGGCCTTCAAACCGCGTGTGAAAAAGTAGCCATTTTGATCGGTCTGAATACCCAGTGCGGCAGTCCCGGGAGTTGCGTTGACTTCTTCAACTCGAACGAATGTGTTTCGGGCCGGGCGATCGAAGGTATCCACCACGCGACCACCGACGGAATCTTGCGCTTCGGCCTTGGCGTTGAAGTTGGGGCTTTTGGGATCGCCCGGTAACGGACCCGCTTTGGGCACACTCGTTTTCGCTCCCGGCAACTTGGCAGTCGGATCGAGCCAGGTTGGGGGCTTGGTTTCTTTGGCGTCTTTGGGTTCTTTGGCGTCTTTGATGCGAGTGCGCGTGGCGGTCGTTCCAATGGGCTCCCGATCACCCGACTTGGAATCCGTACTTTTGCACCCCGCCAGGGTGAGCAGCGCCGCAAGCAATCCGGCATGGCACCGCCTCATAATACAACCCTCGCCACAGTGCGAACTCGAGCCACCGGCACAACCGGAATAGCTATTCATCTGTTTGAATGAGTTCCATCGCTATCATTCCGGGGCATCGCTTGTGGGTCAAGGCCACGTGGGCGCAGGACGCCGCTCGCTTCGGGTTGAGTCGCGGGGTTTCACGGAGTATAGCGACCGCACGGGTTTCGGGTTCCTTGACGGCCCCCCGAGGTCGGTCTATCGTGAACCCGATCGTACCTTTGCCCCCTGTGGGAACTGCAACCGATGGCCGACCGCACTTACCGCTGGCTGTTGATCACGATTGCCGTTGTCGGGCTGACGGCCGATCTGGCGAGCAAATATGGCGTCTTCCGCTGGCTGTACCGCGATGGTCAGTTCGCCAACGAAGTCAGCGGGAATTCCTTCGAAGTCGTCCCCAACTGGTTCAAGCTCATTGCGCAGTTCGATCCCGATGCGCCCCATTGCGAGTGTTGGTTCCAGGGATTACAAACCTGGAGCGCGCTCATTATGCCTCGTGTGAACCATGGTGCGCTGTTCGGGATGGGTGGGGAGCACAAAGGGTTGGCCAATGGCTTCTTCGCCAGCGTGAGCCTGGCCGCCGCCATTGCCATTCTGGTGTGGGGCTTGCGCCGGAATACGGCCCGCGAGAAGTGGCTGATGGTGGCTTTGGGGATGATCTTGGGGGGCACGGTTGGCAACCTGTTCGATCGCCTGGTGTTCAACGGGGTCCGCGACTTCCTGTACTTCTATTACATCGAATGGCCAGTCTTCAACGTGGCCGACTGCTTGCTCGTGGTCGGGGCGGTGCTCCTCGTGTTCCACGCCATATTCCTGCCTCCACCAGCGGTGGAAACTACTCCTGTCGTCGAGGCTCAGCCTGGCGCGTAAACGTATTCGAGAATGGCTGCTGCGAAGCAACAACCGGCCGGTTGCGCCTCAGTTCTCACTCTTCGCGTTTCTTCCAGACCCAGAGCAGATTGGCGAAGTCGTCGCGCCAGATCGGCCCGGGCACCAGCGGTTGCTTTTGCCAATACGGGTGCCGGGCGATCTTGCCGAGATCGGCCTCGGTGCGAGCCAGAATCATCCATTGCGAATCGGTCTTGCCGTCCTTGCGCTCGTTCTCAGTGGCAATGTCGTGGCTATACCGCACAACCAATTTCGGGTCGTGGTCGTCGGCCAATCGGGTAACCAGCGGCGGCAAATCGAGGTGATTATTGGAGATGTGAACGGCCAGAACGCCGTCCGGTGCCAACTTCTCGAAGTACAGGTGGAACGCTTCCCGAGTCAACAGGTGAACCGGTATCGCATCGGAACAGAAGCCATCGAGGATGATCAAATCGAACGAATCGTTGGGCATACGGGCCATTTGTCGGCGGGCGTCGCCCAGCACGACCTCGCACGAGTCGGCTTCGCAGGAACTCAAGAAGCGGAAGTAGGCGGGATCTTTGGCAATTCGTGCGACCGCCGGGTCGATCTCGAAGAACGTCCAAGCTTGCCCCGGTTTGGCGTAATACGCCACGGCTCCGGTTCCTAACCCCACCACACCCACACGCTTGATGTTCTCCGTGGGAATCGAAGCAAACAACGAACCAACCGGGCCTTTTTCGTGGTAATACGTCATGGGTCGCGGCCGCTCGGTCTCATCGGCCTTCTGCTGACCATGTAACGTGGTTCCGTGAATCAACCGGATGAACTTGCCATCGGGAGACTTGGTCACCCGCACCACGCCGAAAAAGTTCCGTTCCATATGCAACGTATCGCCGATCTGCCCCGGATCGAATGCACCAGCCACGAACAACGCCGCAAGGGCCAGCGCATAGCGAGCCGGCCGCCGAACCAGCGCGAACGCCGCCACACTCGGGAGCCCGAACATGAGCCCGCCACGGAGCAACCGCGCCGAGAGGGCATCCGGGTTGTCGTCCAGCGGAATACGCACGAACTCGGGGACGATCAACACGAGCCCGACCGAAAGCCCCAACAGCACAAGCACCAACAAGACATCGGCTGTGCGCAGTGGCGGACCGGTCAGCACTTCCTCCGAGCGTGGACGAACCGCGGCCGCCAGGATGATCGTCAGCGGGTACTCCACCATTCCCAGACGGTGGAACAGCATCGGAGAGAGCAACGCGTTGAACAGTCCACCCAGGACGCCACCCAGCGATAGCCAGAAGTAAAACGCCGTCAGGTGCTTGGGTGATGGCCGATCTTTTGCCAGTTCACCATGGCAAACCAGGCAGACGCCAAAGAACGCCCCCAGGTGCAACGCTCCAATCAGCCCGAATGGCTCGGCCGCTCCCAGGAGCAAGGACAAGGCAACGAACAGCAGCAGCACCGGTGTCACACGGCCGACCACATGATGCACGGCATCGGGCCAGCGGGCGAAGACGAGGATAAAGCTCAGCAAGTAGAGCGCCAGCGGCACGACCCACAGCAGCGGCACCGGAGCCAGATCGGTGGAAACATGCGTGGTGACGCCGAGCAAAAGGCTCGAAGGCAACGCCGAGAGGTAGACCCACCGCGCGATTCGGCGTGGCGGAATCCGTGTGGTCGAGTTCCCATCGGGGAACGAAGGCTCCGGCGTTTCCTCGTGGAGTTCGTGATCACCACCGCGAATCACCACCACCGCGCAAATCAACACCAGGAGTGTGTAAACCCCCACCCCGGCGGCAAACACCCATTGCTGTGTCGCCAGCGTGAGCCGCGGTTCGATCAGCAGTGGGTAGCCCAGTAGGCCCAGCAAGCTACCCGCGTTGCTCGCCGCATACAGGAAGTAAGGATCTTTCGCCGATGCGTGACCAGTCGATGCAAACCAGCGCTGCAGCACCGGCGACGTGGTACTTAGCACAAAGAAAGGGATGCCCACTGCGACCGCCAGGAGCGCGACCAACCCGATAACGGGGTAATCCTGGTCTGCCGGTAACAGCGAAATGGCAACCGGCACTGGTGTACCCGACGCTGCAAGCGCGGCTTTAAACACCAGCAGCACGAGCGCCAACAAGAACAGGTGCAGCAACGCTTGCCGGCGGACGCCAAACTGAGCGATGGAACGGTGTGCGTAAAGGTAGCCCGCGAGCAGAACGGTCTGGAAGAACACCATGCAAGTGTTCCAGACGCCTGGCGAACCGCCGACGAGTGGCAACAGCATCTTCCCGACCAATGGCTGGACGAGAAAGAGCAGTGCTGCACCGAAGAACAGAGTGATCGCAAATAAGGCCGGTAGCAAAACGCAACCTCCGCGGGGGAGGAACCACCCGAAGCGGCGGCGGGGAGAGCCCACGTTCCGTGCTACTCAGGATGCAGACCAATCGCGTCCGGGGCAAGGGGGTACTTTGTCACAAGGGCAAGGTGGGGCAACTGCGCTGCCCGTACTACCCGCCCTTCCAGTTGTTGCAGATGGCCCATTCTGCCGCGATCATCACGGATTTTGCTGCGTTCTCACACGGGCTGCCTTCGGCGTTCACCTCACCTGAACGAGATCCGCCTGTTCGATCTGGTGTTGGAAATGATGCAGCATTCGAAGCGATTAACCTCTCAGCGGGCGTCCTGTTAGGGGTGCGGTCGAGGGGTTGCGGACTTTAACGGTTGGGTGGGGTGTATGGGCGGTCCGTATTGACCACCTTTTCCTCCGTTCTTAGAGTGAACCCCTTGGGCATGTGCGGCCTGTTGTGCCCGTGCGCGCCAGTTCGCGACGGCGGAGGAGCTACGATGGCGACGCAGCAAGCGAAATCGAACATGGAACCGGGAATCTTTGAGCGACTCGGGGATGGATTCAATTCGTTTGTCGAAGGATGCGTCAACGTCATCGCCCGGGTGATGGGTGGCTCGTCCAACGATCGACGTGTCAAGAGCCTGGGCTTTATGCGCCCCAGGAATACCGACAGCCACACGATCTCCACTTCTTCGGTTCTGGCGAAGATCAACGCCCAGGAACCGCAGATGCAAGCTCTCAGTGATGACCAGCTCAAGGACGTCTCAGTTCAACTCAAGGAACGCCTGGCCAAAGGCGAGACGCTCGACCAGTTGTTACCCGAGGCGTTTGCCGCCTGCCGCGAGGCCGCCCGCCGTTCCAAGAACATGCGGCACTACGACGTTCAGATGATTGGTGGGGCCATTCTCCATGGCTACAACGAAAAGAATGGTGCCATTGCGGAAATGGTGACGGGTGAGGGGAAAACGCTCGTTGCCACACTCCCGGCGTATCTGAATGCCCTAGAATCCAAGGGCGTTCATGTGGTGACCGTGAACGATTACCTGGCACGCCGCGACTGTGAGTGGATGCTGCCCATCTACAACACCCTGGGTGTTTCTGCTGCGTACATTCAGTCCGATATGGACCCGGAAACGCGCCGCCGCGCTTACGAGTGCGACATCACCTATGGCACCAGCAGCGAGTTTGGCTTCGACTACCTCCGCGACAACATGAAGATCGCCCGGCACGACGACCCCGGCTTCCACCCGTATTACCGCCAGGTCCAACGTATCCCGCTGAATTACGCCATCATCGACGAGGTGGACAACATCCTCATCGACGAAGCCCGAACGCCACTCATTATCAGCGGCCCGGCATTCTCGGATGCCAAACGATTCGCCGAAGCCGACAAGGTGGCGCGGGCGCTCACGGAAATGGAACGCAAGGCCCGCAAGGATCTCGCGGCCCTGGAGAACGTAGTGAAAGTCACGGGGTCCGAGGGCGACAATCTGCCCATGCTCGGGCCGATCGATCCGTCGCGGGTCGATCCGCAAAACCCGCCGCCCAAGGGTGTCTATTTCGAGATCAAGGAGAAAGAGCGGACTTGCCACCTCACCGATGCCGGCGTGCGGGAAGCCGAACGCCTTGCTGGTGTCGAGAGCTTCTACACCGCGGGCAACATGGAGTGGCCGCACCTCATCGATAACTCGCTCAAAGCGCATCACCTCTATCAACGCGATCGCCATTACATGATCGATCGCGACCACCGCGAGAACAACGAGCTGTCGATCGTGATCATCGACGAACACACGGGCCGCGCGATGTATGGCCGGCAGTGGTCCGATGGTCTGCACCAGGCGGTCGAGGCCAAGCACCAAAAAGAAGGCGTGCAGATCAAGCAAGAAACGCAGACGATGGCAACGGTGACGCTGCAAAACTTCTTCAAGCTGTACAAAAAGCTCGCCGGTATGACCGGGACCGCCAAGACGGAAGAGAACGAGTTCTACAAGATCTACAAGCTCGAGGTGTTGGCGATCCCGACGAACAAGCCGTTGCGCCGCATCAATCACCGCGACCTGGTGTACCGCACGGAGCAGGAGAAGTGGGATGCCGTGGTCATCGAGGTCGAGGACACCTACAAGACCGGTCGCCCCGTGCTGATCGGCACCAAGGACGTGGACAAGAGTGAAAAGCTGTCGCAGATGCTCAAGCGCCGGGGCATCAAACACGAATTGCTGAACGCCAAACCTGAGAACGTCGGGCGCGAAGCCGAGATCGTGGCGCAAGCGGGCCGGATTGGTGCCGTGACCATCAGCACCAACATGGCAGGCCGCGGGACCGACATCATCCTGGGTGGCAACGCCGAAACTCTCGCCTGGGCGCGGTTGAAGCAACTCAAAGACTCCGACGGCCGACCGATGTACCCGACCCGACTGGAAGTGCCCAACGATGTCTGGGCCAAGACGATTCAAGAGATCGAGTCCAAAGAAAAGATGAAAGAGGAGGGCCGCAAGGTCGCCGAGATGGGCGGGCTCCACATCGTCGGCACCGAACGACACGACTCCCGGCGAATCGACAATCAGTTGCGCGGTCGCGCCGGCCGTCAGGGCGATCCGGGGAGCAGTCGCTTCTTTCTGTCGCTTCAAGATGAACTGATGCGGCTGTTCGCCGGTGAGTGGGTGTCCAACGTCCTCACACGGCTCGGCATGCAACCCGGCGAGGCGATCGAATCGGGCCTCGTGACCCGCCGGATTGAAAAAGCGCAAAAGAAGGTCGAAGAGTATCACTTCGAGCAGCGGAAGAACCTGCTCGAATACGACGAGGTCATGGACTTCCAACGCAAACGCGTTTACGGCAAACGCCAGGAAATCCTGGATGGCAAGAACCCGCGAGCCGAGATCCTGGAGATGGTTCGCGAGCAAATCGAGAAAGCCACACTGCGGTTCATGGATTCCGACTACGGCCCGGCGAGCTTCGCCGAGTTCGCCAGCAATCGCCTGGGAAACGACTTCGATGCCCGCGAGTTCCGAGGCGGCTACGAAGATTCCCAGAAGGACGCGCTCGAAAAGGCCATCAGCACCGCGCCCACAATCATTCAGGAACTGACCGAAGAAAGCCTCAACCCGGATGAGGACCCGAAAGACTGGAAGTGGACCGAGCTGTGCCGGGCATTGAATGCCAAGTATGGGATGCAGGTTGCCGAGAAGGATTTGAAGAAGATCGCGCCCGAGAAGCTGACGGAATACCTGGTGGCCAAAGCCGAGACGGCGCTCCGCGGAGTCGATCTCTCGGAAGGCCGCCGATTCCTCTCCAGTACCTACAGCGAGGAAGCGCTCGCGGACTGGATGCGGCAAAAGTTCGGGGTGAAGATGCTGATCGAAGAGTTGGACGGTAAGTCCAACCGAGAACTGAATCGGTTGCTCTACGCGAAAGTGCGGGAAGCTTACCACCAGAAGGACATCGAGTTCCCTGTTCGCGTGGCGATGCAGAACTTCATGTCCGACAAGCCCGCAGCCGGCACGCAGCGCTACGATCGCGATGGGCTTTACCGCTGGGCCTCGCAACGCCTGGGCATGGTGTTGGCGGTCAAGAACGGTGGCGCGCAAGCCCTGGCCGACCCCACGGGCTTCTTCAACGTGACCTCCAAAGCCATCGAGGCCGAAGGGATCACGGAGGAATTCATCCGCACCGAAGCACGAAGCAAGCTGCGCGAAAAGTTGATGGAGATTGCCCCCAAGGCCATGCCGCCGATGGATGTCGATGATATCGATGCCAAACTGGCGGAAGTGTTTCGCGGGGCCAAAACTGCTGAGCCGGAAGATGCACAAGAACTCGTGGAATGGGCCAAGAACGAACTGGCACTCCCACTGGATGCCAGCAAGTTGACTGGCGTTTCACCCGACGAAGCCCGGCACACGCTTCTCAACGCTTACGATCAGAAGTACCGCCCCGAGATGCATTCGGTGGAGCGAAGCCTCGTGCTGGAGCAACTGGATGGCG
>JBGTAO010000174.1:0-8112 GCA_041749835.1 Gemmata sp.
CGGTCGGGTTTCGTATCAGCAGAAACAGACGGAGTATCGGCTCTCGGGAGTCAACTTGGTGGAAATCGATTTGCTTCGGAATGGCCCACACACGACCGCGGTTCCGCTTGCCGGGCTCCAGCTTTCGACCACAAAGTTCGATTACCACGTCTGTGTCTCAGTCGCTGCTGCGCCTCATCACGTGTTCGTTTCACCCATTCAGTTGGCGGATCGGCTCCCCGCGATTCCGATCCCACTGGATGCCGGAGTGCCGCATGTGACCCTCGACCTTCAGTCGGTATTCGATCGTTGTTATGACGAAGGTCCATTTGCAGCGCTCGCGAAATACGATCTGCGGTCCCCCGAGCCGCCATTGACACCGGATCAACAGATTTGGGCGCAAGGCATCCTTCGAGAAAACGATTTGGTGCTCGGAACCCGTGAATAGGGCTACGCATCCACGACATCCCGTATTCTTTCACTTGCTCGCGATTCAGGAACATGAACAACACGCAATCGACGGAACTGCTTTTCGAGTTGTCGCGGCCTGGTCGGCGCTGCCATCGCTTGCCTGCGTGCGATGTGCCAGGGGCGGATATGCCACTGTCGCAACTCCTGCCCGTAGCGCACTTGGCCGACGCGCCACCGTTGTTGCCCGAAGTCGGCGAAATCGATCTCATTCGCCATTTCAACAATCTCTCCACCCGAAATATGAGCATCGACACCAACTTCTACCCGTTGGGGTCGTGCACCATGAAGTACAACCCCAAGCGGCACGAACGGCTCGCAGCGCTGCCGGGTTTCGCGGATCTCCATCCACTCCAACACGAGGAAACAATCCAGGGCATTCTGGAGTTGCTCTACGGGATGCAGGAGTACCTCGCCGAGATCAGCGGGTTGCCTGCGGTGTCGCTCCAACCGGCTGCTGGTGCTCAAGGTGAACTGACTGCACTCTTCGTGGCAGCCGCGTACTTCCGTGACAAGGGACAACCGGAACGCCGCAAGGTGCTCGTCCCCGATTCGGCGCATGGCACCAACCCGGCTTCGGCACAGCTTGCCGGCTTCCAGACCGTCACCATCAAAAGTGGTACGAACGGTTTGGTCGATCTTGCCGATCTGAAAGCCAAGCTTGGCCCAGATACCGCCGTGTTCATGATTACCAATCCGAACACGCTCGGCCTCTTCGAGACCCAGATCAAGACGATCACCGATCTGTTGCACGCAGCCGGCGCGCTGGTTTACCTCGATGGCGCGAACATGAACGCCATTCTCGGGATCACCCGACCGGGCGACTTTGGCGCGGATATGCAGCACTACAACGTACACAAAACCTACAACGGACCACACGGTGGTGGTGGCCCGGGTAGCGGCCCGATTGCCGTGCGCGACTTCCTCGCCCCGTACCTGCCAGCCCCGGTCATCATCAAAGATGGCGAGCGGTACCGCCTGAACAACGCGATGCCGAAGTCGATCGGTCGCGTGCGCAGCTTCTTTGGAAACATCGGCATTCTGTTCCGCGGCTACTGCTATATTCGCACCCTGGGGCCGGACGGTCTCAAGGAAGTCAGCGAACAGGCGGTGCTGAACGCGAACTACTTGCGGGCTCGTGTGACGGAAGGATTCGACGTGCCACACGCCGGTCCCTGCATGCACGAATTCGTCGCCAGCGCCCGCAGCCTGTTGCGGGAAAAGAAAGTCCGAGCAATGGATCTGTGCAAGCGCTTACTCGATTACGGCTACCACGCACCAACGGTGTACTTCCCGTTGGTCGTGGCCGAGGCACTCATGATGGAACCCACCGAGACCGAAAGCCGGCACACGCTCGATGCCTTCGCAGATGTGTTGCTGAAGATCAAGGACGAAGATCCCGAACTGTTGCGAACGGCACCGCACACACACATCATCAGTCGCGCCGACGAAGTAAAAGCCGCCAAGGAACCGGTTCTGCGCTGGCAACCCATCGGAGGATAACGCCGTGGCTCATGTGGTCAGTCTGGTCTATACACCGCGAGACATTCCCGATCGCAAGCCGCAAGGTTCCTTCGCTCGCGTTGGCGCACAGATGGTGAATCTTGCGGAGTTCCACGGTATCGACGGCGATGCCAAGGGTGGTGCGGGTGATCGACAGTTGAACGTGATGCTTGCTGAAACGCTGGCGGAACTTCAGACCGAGGGCTTCCGAACGGAACCCGGGGCCTTGGGTGAGCAAATCGTGATCGCGGGGCTCGCGCCGGAGGCCTTCACCAAGGGCACACAACTCCGCGTGGGTCGTGCCGTGATTGTGGTGGGCATACTCCGAACTGGTTGCGCACGCCTGGAAATGATTCAGGGTAAGCCACGCGAGTTGTCCCGAGGCCGCCTCGGCGTTCTCGCCCAGGTGGTGCAGGCCGGAGCCGTTCGCGTCGGTGATCCGGTTGAAGTTGTGGAATCGCTCGTATCGGGATAACGCGGCCAACGAGAACCACGTCCCTGCTATTGTTCCTCGTTCGGCGGGAAGAGTGAACGCAGCAAGCGCGACGCCAGATCGAATTGTGGCGTGAAGGCCAGTTCGACCGCGGCCACCGGGCTCACCCGCACTTCCATATCCTGCACCAGCCCGATCAGGTGCCCATCCAGGAACCCCCGGATCGGTCGCTTCCCCGTGGTATCCAGGTTGGTAATTCGGACAACAGCGTCTTCAGGTAAAGCCACAGGCTTCCAGAAGCGCGGACGAAAGACGTTTGAACCGGCAAGTGTGAGCACAGGAGCCGAAAGCGGGACTGGCGTTGCCCCCATTGCCCGGGCGTACGCACTCGAACCCGATGGCGTAGCCACGAGTAAGCCATCGCCGACCACCTTGGGAACTTGTGTCTGACCATCCACATCGATCCGCAACCACGCAGCCTGGCCGCTATCTCGCTCGACCCAGGCATCGCTGTAGGCCACACCGCGGTTCGTTTGCCCCTGGAGTGTCGTGGTATCGACACGCAGCATCGGCATCGAGTACACGACCAGTTCCGTGGAGCCCAACTCGCTGGGCAGTTGCTCGTTCATCAGGAACCCGAGCGTCCCCGCGTTCAGCCCCAGGAAGGGTAACCGGAGCCGCCAGTGCTTACGAATCGCCGCCAGCATCGAGCCATCACCACCGAGCACAAGAATCGCATTCGCGTTTGGACTTTCCAGATGGCGGAAGCGCGGCAGCAGTTCGCCGACCTTCGGATTGGTTTCATCCGCCACGATTTTGAGCCGTGCTTCCTGCAGCGTGATGCGTGTCTCACGTGGTGCGGGAACTCCGGAAAAGATGCGGTATCGGCGAATGTAGGCATCGACAGGTGCGGGAACATCGCTGCCGGCCGCGCCACCCTGAAAGATTCGGAATCGCAAATCCGCAGTGAGCACATGATCATCGGCGGCCAGCAACTGGTGGGTGGGTGGCAGATCGTGGCAATCCGGAGTCGCAGTTGTCGGATGAAGCACGACAAACCGCCCGGCTTTCCAGAAGTGTGCCCCGTTTTCCCAGCGCTGTTGAATCGGCGAAGAGCCGGTGTGGCCACCGTATATGAAATCGGCGGACACCACATGCCACACTTCGCCCCGCTGGGCGTACAGTTCGTCGAAGCAGTCGTCGGGCAATGCGCGACCACGATCCAGATCATCGAGATCAATCGTCACGCCCGCGAGATCCCGAAAAGCCAGATCGACCATCACCGCACGGTGCAGCGGTGTGGCATGTTCGCCATTGTCCCGCTTTGCACGTGGACTCGTTGGCCGGACAATAACTTCGTCGAATCCACGATCCCGGAGAAGTTCGACCACCTTCCGATGGAACGTGGTGGGCGGGTCGAAGCTGCCAGTGAACACGGCGACCTTGCGTGACGACACGTTGTAGTTCTCACACTTGCGTCGGGATCGGACTCTGATAATATCGTATTTGAATCTCCTGCCCCAGCCCCTGCTTCGTTTGGGGGCTCACCGCGAACAGAACCCCGGGCTCGCTCTCCCACCCCGGGCAAGACATACCACCATGCTGCGAATCGCAACCGCAATTGCTGCTGTGCTGCTGGCTCCTGCGTTGAGCTTGGCAGCCGATCCCGATCCGGAACAGGTCGAGTTCTTCGAGAACAAGATTCGCCCGGTTCTCGTGGAGCACTGTTACAAGTGCCACTCCGCCGAGGCCGAATCCAACAAGAAGCTCAAGGGCGGATTGCAACTCGATACCAAGAATGGCTGGGCCACCGGAGGCGACACCGGGCCGGCCATCGTTCCCGGCAAGCCCGCCGAAGGCACGCTGCTTCGCTCACTGCGCTATTCCGACCCCGACTTGCAGATGCCACCGAAGGGGCAACTGCCCGATGCCGTGGTGAAGGACTTTGAGAAATGGATTGCCAACGGTGCTGCCGACCCGCGTGGCGATACCGGCACCAAAACGGAAAGCGGCATCGATCTGGAAAAAGGCAAACGCTTCTGGTCGTTCGTGCCTCCGAAAGTCCCTGTAGTTCCCGTAATTGCGAATCCGAAAATCGAACTGCACAACGAGATTGATCGTTTCATCCACGCACAATGGGATGCGAAAGGGTTGACGCCGGCACCCACTGCGGATCGGCGCACACTGCTCCGGCGTGTTACGTTTGATCTGATCGGGCTCCCGCCGACACCGGAAGAGGTCGATGCGTTCCTGGCCGACGACTCGCCGGAAGCGATGGCCAAGGTGGTCGAGCGCTTGCTCGCGTCGCCGCATCATGGCGAGAAGTGGGCACGGCACTGGCTCGACGTTGCTCGGTATTCGGAAGATCAGGCGCATACCTTCGATGTGAAACCCAAGACGCAAGCCTGGCGCTACCGCGACTGGGTCATCGAGGCCTTCAACGCCGATATGCCGTACGATAACTTCGTGAAGTTGCAGATTGCGGGTGATCTCCTCGCGGATGCCCCGGACGATCGCTTTACCCGCTTTGCCGGTCTCGGCTTCATGGGCCTTGGTGCCGAGTACTACAAGAACACCGCACGCGAACAGGCGATCGCCGAGGAACTTGATGATCGCGTCGACACGCTCACGCGCGGCTTTATGGGCATCACCGTGAGTTGTGCCCGTTGCCACGATCACAAGTTCGACCCTATTCCGACCCGCGACTACTATTCCATCGCCGGGATCTACATGGGCACCAACATGACCGACGCGCCACTTGCACCGGACGCCGAGGTGAAGGTGTACAAGGAAGCCCAGGCCGAACTCAAGAAGGTTGAAGACAAGCTCAAGAAAGCCCAGGCCGCCGCCAAGGCAAAAACAACCGACAAAGCCAAGGAACAGGAACTGGCCGCCCAGGTGAAGGAGCTTGTCGCGGAAGTCGCCAAGCTCAAGAAGGCAATGCCGCCCGCACCACCCGTGGCTCACGTGGTGAGTGGTAACGGCCAGGGCATGAAGATCTACATCCGTGGCAACCCGGCAACCAAAGGTGAACCCGCACCGAAGGGCTTCTTGCAAGTGCTACCTTGTGCCACACCCGCCGGGAAGGACTTCACGCGGCTCGATTTGGCCAACGCCATCGCATCGCAAGACAACCCGCTCACGGCCCGGGTCATCGTGAATCGCGTTTGGTCATGGCACTTTGGCCGCGGGCTGGTCAACACGCCCAGCAACTTTGGGAGCTTGGGTGATCGCCCGAGCCACCCGGAATTGCTCGATTGGTTGGCCGTCAACTTCATGAAGAACGGCTGGTCGCTGAAATGGCTGCACCGCCAGATTGTGCTATCGGCGGTCTACCAACGCGAGAGCCGAGCCAGCGCCGAGAATGACACGATCGATGCCGCGAATGTGTACCTTTGGCGTGCCGCACGCCGCCGCCTCGATATCGAACTGTGGCGTGACTCGCTGCTCGCCGTGAGTGGCAACCTCGACGCGGCACGTGGTGGTCCCACGTTCAACCTCCGCGACGCCAATGCCAAGCGCCGAACGATCTACGCCAAGATCAGCCGGCATGAACTCGATGGGTTGCTGCGGCTCTTCGATTTCCCCGATGCGAATGTGACAGCCGACAAACGCACCGTGACAACAGTACCCCAACAGCAACTCTTCGCGCTGAACAGCGAATTCATGGCATCCCAGGCCAAGGCGTTTGCCGCGCGATTGGAGAAGTTGGGCACGACCGAGGGCGAACGTGTAACCGCAGCATACCGGCTGACCTTTGGCCGCGACCCGGATTCCCAGGAACGCGAGTTGGCCGAGCGGTTCCTGAAACTGCCCCTGAAGACTGGCGACAAGCTCACCCGCTGGCAACAATATGCTCAGGTGTTGCTCGCCAGCAATGAGTTGATGTATGTCGATTAAGTGTGGGTGATCGCGAAACCCGGCCAGAGCAATGTGGCCGTTGCACAATTGAGTTCAGAAGCTGATCCCGGAGCTGAATGCCATGATGCTGCCGCTTTCTCGCCGCGAACTATTAGCACGCACTGGCACAGGCCTGGGCGTTCTCGGTTTGGCTGGGCTGTTGGCCGAAGACGCCAAAGCCGATGCCAAGAACGCGACCAATCCGCTGGCCCCCAAGGTGGCCCACTTCCCGGCCAAGGCGAAGCATGTCATCCACCTGTTCATGAACGGCGGACCCTCGCAGGTTGATACTTTCGATCCCAAGCCGGAACTGACCAAGCAGCACGGCAAGCAACCCTCGGGCGCGAACCTCAAGACCGAGCGCAAGACCGGTGCGCTGTACAAGTCCCCGTTCAAGTTCAAGAAGTACGGGCAATCGGGAATCGAAGTCAGCGAGATTTTCCCTGAAGTCGGCAGTTGCATCGACGATATCTGTGTCATCCGTTCCATGCACACCAACATCCCCAACCATGAACCGGGGTTGTTGCTCATGACGTGCGGAAACACGCAACCGATCCGGCCCAGCATGGGTTCCTGGCTCACCTATGGTTTGGGCACCGAGAACCAGAGCCTCCCCGGCTTTGTGGTGCTCTGCCCCGGGAAGCCGGTGGTTGGCCCCGCGCTCTGGAACAATAGCTTTCTGCCGGGTGTGTTCCAGGGCTGTCACATCCAGAACCTCGATCCGAAAAAGGTGATTGAGCACATTCGCAACCAGCAAGTCACGGCGAACACGCAGCGGGAGCAGCTCGATCTCCTGAACCAGTTGAACGGGTTGCACCGCACCCAGCGCGGTGGCGACGACCAACTGGATGCTCGGATACAATCGCTGGAGATCGCCTATCGCATGCAAACCGAAGCGCAGGAAGCGTTCGACGTGACCCGCGAATCGCAGAAGGTGCGCGATGCCTATGGTAAGGGTTACTTCGCCGATGCTTGCCTCGCCTCCCGCCGCCTCGTGGAGCGTGGCGTTCGCATGGTGCAGGTCTTCTACGGCAATGGCCAACCCTGGGACGACCACGGCGATCTGGAAAAAGGGCACCGCAACAAAGCCAAAGATAGCGACAAGGCAATTGCGGCGCTGCTCCGCGATCTGAAAACCCGCGGCTTACTTGATGAGACGCTGGTGCTGTGGGGTGGGGAGTTCGGCCGCACCCCGACGAGTGAAGGCGCAAATGGCCGCGATCACAACAACCACGGCTTCAGTGTCTGGCTGGCCGGTGGCGGCGTGAAGGGTGGCATGACCTATGGCAGCACCGACGAGTTCGGATTCGCCGCGGTCGATAAAAAGGTTCACGTTCACGACCTTCATGCCACGATCCTGTACCTCATGGGAATCGACCACGAGAAGTTGACGTACCGCTACAGTGGCCGCGACTTCCGCCTCACCGATGTGCATGGCGTGGTCGTGAAGGACATTTTGAAATCGTAACAGGTTCGTAGTGCCAGCCTTGGCGGCCAGTTGCCCGACCGCTAAGTGAACAGCATGAAAGCGATCCAACTCACCGAGCCGAAACAGTTCCGCATCATCGACGTACCCGAGCCCCCTCCACCGGGGCCGGGCGATGCTATCGTGCGCATTCACCGCGTGGGCATTTGTGGCACCGACTACAGCGGTTACCTCGGCAAGATGCCGTTCTTCAGCTATCCACGCATCCCCGGCCATGAACTCGGCGTGGAAGTGGTCGCAGTTGGTCTGGGGGTGGCGAACGTGAAACCGGGCGACCGCGCCGCCATCGAACCGTACATCAACTGCCAAACCTGCTATTCCTGCACCCGCGGGCACACCAACT
>JBGTAO010000175.1:0-3323 GCA_041749835.1 Gemmata sp.
TTCCCAGCCGTACTTCTTCCAGGCGGCTAATCTCTTCTCGGGTGACTGGGCGGCTCACCGTCATCAGGAATAGCTCATTGTAGATGGCGGCTGGTCTCGCACCGTTCCGCTTGACAATCTCAGCAACAACACCGTTCCGCCCCTTGCCAGAGCCAATCTCCCCATTCAATTCGCGGCCATTCATCATCAGCAGCGCTTGCACCACGGTGCCGTTAAAGTTGATTTCGTTACCTTCATCGTCACCGAAGTTCTGGGTCAACCGCTGCGTCCAGGTATTTTTGAGGCGATCGTACTCTTCACGGTTCTTACGTGTTTCCGCTCGCGTCGTCACCACCAGCGATTCGAACATCACTTCCGGTGAGAGCGCCTTTAGCGGCATGCGAGCAAAATAGGGATCGAACTTCGCATCGGTGTATGCTTTGTTGGCCACGTGGCTCAGTTGGTAGACATCGCTGGTGCAGATCCATTCCAGTAAGCGCTTCGGATCGTAGTTGTACCGCTTGAACTCGGTTGCGAGGTAATCGAGCAATTCCGGGTGGATCACTTCGTTGTTCATGCTGAAGTCGTCCACCGCAGGTTCGCGGTTGAGCCCGCGACCGAAGAGATGCCCCCACATGCGATTCACAAACGTGCGGGCAAAGTTGTCGTGTTGGGTCACCCACAGCGCCAGGATTTGCCGGCGGGATTTGCCATCGAGTTCCGGTGGTAGGGTCTCGGTTGTGAGACGCTTGTCGGACGACTCGCCATCCTCGGCTTGCTTGAGGTTCTTCAGCATAATCGGGAATGACTTCTTCACCTGACCATCACGCCGCTCGTAGGACACTAGCCCGTTCACGTTCCAGGTTGGTTGATCCGACAGGGTCAATGGTGGCGGAGTGACACCATTCCCGATGTTGCCGGGGTTGGTGGTGCCGCTTCGGTTCGTTTGGCGGAAGAACGCATTCACACCCCAGAAGTCGGGTTGCACATACTCCTGATTAAACGGGTGATCGTGACACTGGGTACACTGGCTTTGGATGCCAAGGAACAACTTCGTGACACGGGACGTGATCGGTACAGCGTCGAACTTACCATTCTTGGGTAGGTCTTCGCGTTCGTTCATCTTGCGGGCAGCATCGGTGATAATGGGATCACCCAGGTGACGAATCACGAAGACAGTGGCACCATTCTCGTTGGTTTTGCCGGTCGCGCTGATGAGTTCCGAGACCACTTCATTGTAGGGGCGGCCATCAGGATACTTCCGGCTGCCAGCAAATTGCTGGACGAGCCAGTTCTGGAGTTGCGCTCGATACAACGGGAGTGTGTTGCTGCGTGTCAGGAGCCAGGTCGTCCAAAGTTGCGAGAAGTTCTCCGCGTAAGCATCGTTGTAATCGATCGGGAAATCCTTGAGTCCCGCAACAGCTGTCACGGCTCGGCCTGCTTTGTCCTTTGGGGTGTACTTGGTTTCGTACAGAAGGCGTTGGACGAGTTTGATCCGTTTCTGTGAGGAACGGTCCGCCTCGAAATCGATGATCTCTTCGGGGGTTGGGATGCGCCCAATCAAGTCGATGAAGACCCGGCGCATGAACTCTGCGTTGGTTGCCTTGGCAACGGGTGTCGTTTGGCCCCAGACCGGCTTGATACTGGCCGACTCCCAGCCTTTAGCAATCAACTCATTGATCTTTTGTGTCTGGGGTGACACAGCCGATCCCTTGGGTTCCTGAGCGGGGACCGTTGTGCCTGTTGTCGCGATCAAACCCATCCCAAACAGAGCAACAAGTGTGAGGCGAATCATCCGAAGTTCTCCCCGAGACGAAAACCCCGTGGACTATTTGGGGTGTGCGGGACTGTAGGATTGTCGCAATTGCTAGAATAGTTGTAGCTTACGGCGGTACTAGTTGGTTGGTCCAGTGGATTCACTGCACTGCAGATGCAGAAATCGACACTGCCCTGCTACTGTTCTGACGTTACAGCGGCAAATCGAGTTCCCGAACTTGGCGACTTGGCTGGTAACTGCTGCCAACTCAGGCGATTCCTGCTTACGTCTCCGAGGGCTCATTCATGCGTTTTGATTTGAAGCGTGTGGCCGAGTACATACGTCGTGCCGACTCCGAGGAACTGCTCGATCGCGTCACAGTTTACCGGGAAGGCATGGAGCCTGCCGCTCTCGATCTGATGGAAGGCGAACTGGATCAGCGCGGTTACACCCGAGAGGATATTGCCCAGCACCACGAGCACCGCCAAGAATCCATCATACTCCTCGCCGATGGGACAGCCTTGCGATGCAGTGTCTGTAACCGCCCGGCTGTTGTCCGGGGTCGGGGCTGGTACAAGCTGTATGGTCGCGTACCGATCTTTCCACGCCTGTTTTCGTATTGTGCCTTTCACCAGCGGTCTTCCGGTAAACCCGTGGAACCGGAGGGGCAGCAATAACGTCGACGAGCCGCAGTTACCCACTGCGGCTCGTCGAGATCAGACATTCCAGCGAGTTCATTTCACCAGCGATTTAGCCATGTCTTCAGTGATCTGCCGGAACGGAAGTTCCAGTTGCGTACTGAGCCAACTTTGAATTGCTGGAGTGTAAGGGTAGGTGCCCGTCTTAATCAGGTTTGCCATCCGCTCGTCGCGGCTTTTGGCCGCCTTCCGCTTCAGGTGTCCGTTCTTCGTGCGTGAGATCGCGCCATTGTCGCGAATCCGGTCGTACCGGAGTCGTGTGGACATGCGTTCGGCCATGATTCAACCCCGTCGGTGGTGCTGATATATCAGATATAGCAGTTTAGAAGTTTCACATGGTGACGAGTAGGGGAACGCCTGGGTTCTCCAGCGAATCTGTAAACCGTGCTCGAGTTTGGGCGTCGCGACTGGGTTATGGCTATTGGACTGAGGAGAGATGCGGGGGCCAGAATCACGACGACTTCAGTAACCATTCCCCTCGTATTGAGGACGAACAGTCACTGAAGTCGATAAGCATTTCTCGAGCTATACTTTACGCGTTCAGGAGTGACACATCGCCCCATGTTTAGAAGTTGTGTGTCATCAGTGTCGCCATCTTGTCTTGGTGCTTCATTGGCAGATCGGTCAGGCAACCGTCGATGGCGTCCTGAAACCTCTTGAAGTCCTGATGGTGGCGGCTGTTGAGCACTTCCTTCTTCACGAACTTCCCGAGCCGCTCGATCAGGTTCAGGTTGGGCGAATACGACGGCAAGTACAACAACTCGATCCCCAACGCTTGGGCCACGCCCGTTACCGACGCGTGCGTCCGGGTGGTGGTACCGGTCATGTGCGATCTGTTCGACCACCCCCTCGGGAAACGAATACGTGGGACGCATCTCGACAGTACCTGC
>JBGTAO010000176.1:0-3771 GCA_041749835.1 Gemmata sp.
CGCTCGGGGCTTCCGTCAACACGAAAAACGAGGACGGTGCCCTGAGTCTCATGGCCATCGGCCAGGTGCTCGAAGAGTCCGACGCGTTCCGCCGCGGCATCAAGCCGGGCGACGAGATTATCTCCTTCGCCGGCCGCCCGCTCACCAGCACAAACCAATACAAGAACATCCTCGGTATCTACCCCAAGGAATGGCGGTTACCGCTCACAATCCGCCGCGACAACGTTCAACAGGAAATGTTAGTACGGCTGATGGGGAATCAGGCTGCCGAGAAGCAACCCGATGGCAAGCAGCCCGGGCCGCCACCAGGCACTCCCACGCCACCACGACCAATCACGCCTAAGGGGCCTAAGGGGCCAGTTTCTAGCGAAGCGGCGAAACTGTACAAGACCAAGAAGGGCTATGCCAACTGGTACTTTAATGAGTTGGAACGCGACAAACTTATGGAAGCGTTCAAGAAGCACAGCGACTTCTCCTCCGCTCCCGGCACCTGGATTGTTGAAGGCACTTACGACATGGGCGAGCGAAAAGGCCCCATGCGACTGGAGATCAGTGAGGGTGCCGATGATGCAATCACCACGGTCAACCTCAAGCTCAACATCGAGCACAAGTTGTTGCCACTACGCGACACCGACATCCGACTTCAGACCGAACCGATTGGTAGCGGTGGGCTCATGATGGCACTCTACCACTACCGCCGCTTACTCATATCCGGGGCCAAGGGCTTTGAAGCGGAGTTCGCACATGGTGGGCACGCACCGTTCTATCCGTTCCCGACAAATGGAACGACACCCAAGTCGTTGAACGAACTGCGTGTCGACAGTGATATCCTCCGTACCAAGCACGGATCGACAGAGTGCAAGTGGTACTTCTCGCAGAAGGATCACACGCTCCTGGGATTCGAGACGGTGGTGAACAAGGACGCGGACCCATGTGAAGTCTACTTCTCCGATTACAAGACCATTGATGGCCGGCTCCTCCCGCATCGCATGGATGTACGCTACGGTGACAAGCGCTATGCGACGTTTAACTTCACCAAATACACCCTGAACAAGAAGTGATCCTCCCATCAACCACTCCCGAATGCCGGGAGGATTGAGTCCACTGGGCACTGAACACCATGAGTATTCGATTCGACTTGCAGATTGGTGCACTGGCGATGCTGTTGGCAATGCCCAGCTTTATCCAGGCCCGTGATCCGATCAACGATTTGGCCGAGAAGACCAATCAGAAGCTGGTGAAGCTGTTTGGAGCTGGCGGCTTCTCTCGGCTCAACAACTACGGCACGGGCATTCTGATCAGCAAGGAAGGGCACATCCTCACTGTAGCGAGCCAGATCCTGGATACGTCCGATCTCGTGGTCCACCTGTACGATGGCCAACGCCTTCGGGCTCAGGTGTTGGTTGTGGAACCCGAGCTTGATGCCGCAATTCTGAAGATCCGGGTGGAAGGGAAGAAGATCGAAGAGCCGACGGGCCTGGACCTGCCGTACTTTGATCTTACTGAAGTGTTGAAACGGCCGCCCGCAGCAACTGGCGATTGGGTGTTGGCCATGAGCAACACTTTCGAGATCGCCCTGCGCGACGAACCACTTTCGTTGCAGCGTGGAGTTGTCTCGGCATACACGAAGTTGGCCGGCCGCCGCGGCGTCTTCGATTTCCCCTATACCGGCGATGTCTACGTGCTGGATGCGATCACGAACAACCCGGGGGCTGCCGGCGGGGCACTGACTAACATCAAGGGTGAACTCCTTGGCGTCATCGGTCGCGAGATCAAGAACAGTCTCAGCGACACCTGGATGAACTATGCAATTCCGTTAACGGCCAAAGTTGATATCCAGGTCAAGGAGACCGAAAAGGACAAGGACGGCAAAGAGCGAGAAGTCGAGAAGACGGTGACTATCTCGATGCCCGACTTTCTCAATCGCGGGATGAAAGGCGAGTACAAGCCGGTCAAGCGCGATCGTCCGCTGATTGGCGAAGGTGGTTACCACGGAATCATCTTTGTGCCAAACGTATTGGAACGGACGCCAGCTTATGTTGAAGGCGTTGTACCAGGATCGCCTGCGGCGCTGGCAGGCCTGCGACCCGATGATCTCATCAGCTTTGTGGATGGCGATCCGATATTCAGCATCAAGTCCTTTAACGAATGGATCAAGAAGAACACTCGCCCCAATAGTGTGCTTCGCATTGAGGTGCGCCGGGGTGAATCGTTACAGACGATTGAGTTAACACTCGCCCCGCAACCAACCCCTTTGGCTCCGCCACCCAAAACGACGACTGTTCCCAAGAAACCGTGAGTTCCGAGTTGGCAAAGCGACTGTCGAGCGAGCATCCGTGATTCCCTGCACACGGACCTCATTCACTTAACTGGATAGAACGGATCCGCACTGATGAGTCCACTTCCCAGAATTCTGAGACTCGTGATTGTTCTCAGTAGCCTGTTCGTCGCGTCTCCTGGGTTCGCACAAGATCCCAGTGAAGCAACGCAACGCGCAATGAAAAGCGCTTCGGCCAGTGTAGCACCTTCGGTCGTCAAAATCGAAACGGCCGGTGGCGCGGAGATCATTCCTGGCGGCAAGAAGGCGGGACCGGGTGCGGGAATCCGCAAAGGGACGGGACCGACGACGGGATTGATCGTCGATGCCGATGGCTACATCATCACGAGTTCCTTCAACTTCGCCAATAAGCCCACAGATATCTTCGTTACCATTCCCGGTGGCGAGACGCGACTCGTGGCGAAGATCGTGGCCAGCGATCAAACCCGCATGCTGACGCTGTTAAAGGTCGATGCCAAAGGGTTGCCTGTTCCCAAGCCATTCCCCAAGAAGGATGTCCAGATCGGTCAGTGGTCCTTGGCGCTAGGTCGGACGCTCGATCCCAATACCGAGCACGCGCCTTCCATGAGCATGGGGATTGTGAGCGCAACCAATCGCATTTGGGGTAAGGCAATTCAAACCGATGCGAAAACCTCGCCGGTGAATTACGGCGGCCCGCTCATCGCCATTGATGGGCGAGTGCTGGGTGTGGTTGTTCCCGCTTCGACGCGGGCAGAAGGTGAGACGGCCGGTGTCGATGTCTATGATTCTGGAATCGGTTTTGCAGTCCCGCTGGAAGATATCCAGTTGGTGATGCCACGACTGAAGGACGGACGCGACCTGCGGCGTGGCCTTCTCGGGATCACACCCCAAAGTACCGACGTCTACTCTGCTGCACCTGTTATCGGGTCAATCCAACCCGATTCAGCTGCGGCCTGCGCCGGCATCCAGGTCGGCGATAAGATCATGGCGATTAATGGGAAAGTGCTGCCCAACTACTCGACGCTGCAACATCTTCTCGGGCCGATGTATGAGGGTGATGAACTGACGGTCAAGGTCATGCGCGGTGATAAGGAACTGGAATTCAAAGGTATCAAACTACTCGGAACGAACACTGCGTATGTCAACGCATTTTTGGGCATGTTACCGATGCGCGATGATCCGGGGCCAGGTGTCGAGATTCGTTACGTCTATCCGAAAAGCCCGGCTGATGTGGCAGGACTGAAGGCAGGCGACCGAGTGATGAAACTAGCACCTGCCACCGTGCCCGCGTTGAGCCCGATCCAAAACCGGGAAGCGTTGCTGACTGCAATGCAGCGGTTACAGCCAAACACGGAAATCAAAATCGAAATCAAACGCAAGGATGGCGGCAAAGTCGAGACCGTGAAGGCCACGTTGGTTGCAGCCCCTGCGGAATTGCCGGTCACGTTGCCGCTTCCATCGTCTGCGGGGAA
>JBGTAO010000177.1:0-4183 GCA_041749835.1 Gemmata sp.
TGCGACGGCGGGCCACGATCATCGGGCCATACTTGTCGCCCATGCTGCACCCGGTCGGCAGCAGTGCGTACTGATCCAGAAGCTGGCTGTAGGCGTGAATGCTGACCGCGGTGACTTCCAGTTCGCCGTTGAGCGCACGCCGATTCAGTGTCTCGATGTCCTGGAGTTCGTGGACGAACTTCAAGTCGCCCGTAGGAATCTTGTCGTTCGCTAAAGCATGGAACATGAATGCATCGTCGGGGTCGGGGCTATGCCCAACACGAATGACCTGGGGAGAGATTGCCGTTGACATGAGATTGTTCCTGTTTGGGTCAGCGGGTCGGGTTGCCCAGGGGCTGCCGTTGACGCTGCCGTGGGCCGCGATGAACCGCCGACCAAGTTACTCCATCGTATCGACAGGCCCGCCCGGCGCGAATGCTTCGTCTGCTGCGCCGGAGTAGATCACGCGCCCGGCCTTGAGCACATGCACCGTATCGGCGATCTTCTTGACCGCCCCGAGATCGTGAGTCACGATCACCATGGCCGCCTGGAACTGCGGATCGTTGGCGAGATCGTCGATGACTCGCATCACCTCCGCCGACATTTTGGGATCGAGTGCGCTTGTCGGCTCATCGAAGAGGATCGCCGTCGGGTTAACCGCGAGCGCCCGGGCAATCGCAACACGTTGCTGTTGGCCACCGGAAAGCTGCCCGGGTGTCGCCAGGAGCTTTTGCCCCAGGCCGACACGATCCAGGAGCTTTTGCGCGATGACCTCGGCCTGGGCCGCGGGTTGATGGAGCGCGTAGATCGGGCCTGCCATCACGTTCTGCAGCACCGTCATGTGCGGGAAGAGATTGAATTGCTGGAACACCATACCGACGGTGCGGCGAAGACGAAGCAGCTCCGCCCGCGTCGGTGCAACCCCACCCGCAAGCGTGTGAGCACCATCGATGACAATCTTACCCTCCTGGAACTGTTCCAGCCCGTTAATGCAGCGGAGCAAGGTGCTTTTGCCACCACCCGACGGGCCAACCAGCGCGGCCACCTGGCCCCGGGAAAGCTGCACCGTGGCTCCATCGAGAATCCGCAAGCTGCCATGGTACTTGACGACGTTGTTGACCTGGATCACGTTCGGGCTCCGTCTTTGTTCAGCGCCATCCGCAGTTCGAGCCGCCGGGCCAACAACGCCGTGGGATAGCTCATCAGCAGATACAACAAGCCGACTGCCACTGCCAGTTCCACGACCAGCCCGGGATACACCTTGTAGGCGTAATAGAACCCCGTGAGTTCCACAATCATGATGGTGGAACAGATCGCGGTATCCTTGAAGAGGGCGATGAAGTCGTTGGTCACAGGTGGGATCACGATGCGGAAGGCCTGTGGCAGCACCACATGCCGGATGGCCGTCCACGGTGTGAGACCCAGCGACAGCGCCGCTTCCATCTGGCCACGCGGCACCGCGAGCAACCCCGCCCGGTAGTTCTCCGACTCGTTCGCCGAATAGTTCAGTGCCAGTCCCAGAATGGCCGCGGTCCATTTCCCCATCGAGAGCATCGCCATCCACTCCCAACCCTCGACTTTGGCCAACTGCGACGGCAGATAGAACAGCACGAACAACTGGAGCAACAAAGGCGTGCCGCGCAGCACCTCGACGTAGATCGCCAGCGGAGCACGCACAATCCACGGGCCGTACACCCGGCCCACAGCGACCAGTAGCCCCAACAGCATGGCAATCGGGAACGACACGACCGCCAGGAGCACGGTATAGCCCGCCGCCCGGATGAGTTTGTTCAGGATGCCGCTGAGACGGGGTGCCGGTGGTGCAGCATAGCCCGATTCATCGGTGGCGAACTCTTCGGTCGATTCGGGCCACGGTTGCTCGGCCAGATAGCTGAGGCGTTGCTGCGAAGCGTTCCACAGCCCGTGCTTCACGTAGAGCTCGCGGAGCCGCCCCACGCGAACGGCCTTGCGGATCGCCTCGTTGAGTTGTTTGCGCAGTTCCTCATCGCCCGGTCGCGTGAGAATGACGTAGTAGCCTGAACCGACGGGTTCATCGATCACTTTCAGCGTGGGATACAGTTCCGGGCGGATGTAGTACGCCGCTGCGGGTGCGTCCTGAACCGTAACATCGACCTGACCCGATCGCACCAGATCGAGCATCTCGGTCACGGTTTCGCTCGGCTCAACTTGCACCTTATCGCCAAAGCGTGATTCGATGTACCGCTGCCCCGCCGAGCCCCGCAACACACCAACTTTCTTGGGTGAACTTTGCCGGCCCAGATCGGCCCACGAGTGAATATCGGGTTCATCGACACGGGTGATGAGTCGCAGCGAATAGATGTAGTACGGCACTGTTGTGGGCGTGTCGCCGTGTCGCTCTTTGCTGAACTCGTAGCCATTGAGAACGATGTCGATATCGTTTTCGCGCTTCAGCAAGTCGGGCAGATTGTCCCATTGGTTCTGCACGAACACCGGCGTTCGGCCCAGCTCTTTGGCAAGATATTCGGCAAACTCGACTTCGAAGCCGACGAGCTTGCCTTTGGCATCTTCGTAAATGTACGGTGCACCGCCGTTCTTATCGCCACCCCAGCGCAGTGGTTTCGTCTCCTGGGCCTCCGCCTGCACAGCGCCAACCACGAGCGCGATTCCCGCCAGCCACCCACGTGATTTCACGGTCTGGTCCCTCGTTGAACAAGGAAGCAGTATGAGTGTATCTCCACCTCGGGTGGGAGCCATCGATAAACTACCAGGCATGCGGCGCGACCGCTAGCGTTCGAATCCACCGTGGCCCGCGCAAACGGGACAGCGGCTGAACACGAACCGCTTACACGCTCATTTCAAATTCGGGTTTTGGTCGATGAGCGCCACGCACGCCTGAGCCACGCGACGACCATTGAAGTCCAACTGTCCGCCACCACTCCGATTCGGGGAGAACTGGAGCGCTTCCCGGAACGCCTCCCGGGCACGATCAATGTTGCCGGCTTCCAGTGCGATCAGGCCGCGGACCACGTAGACATCTGCCTGCCGCTTCAACCCATCGGTGATTTCCAGCACGCGGCCAGCGAGGTCTTGCCGGCTCAACGCACCCGAGATCAGTTGCGCAATCGAGAAGCCACCAGGTTGCTGATCGAGCAGCGATTTCCCCACAAGACCACCCACCTCCGAGCCCAGCAACGAAGCGGAGGGTAACCCGCCCACCAGGCCGATTAGGTCCACCAGTTCGGCATCTGCCGCTTCGTAGTTCCCCAGTGCGCTTTGCGCCTGAGCCCGGAGCCAGTGGAAGGTGAAATCGCCCAGGGAACCCGTCAGTTCCGGGACCATCCAATCTAGCACTTCCCCCGGGCGACCGGTGTGAAGGAGCAACCCGAGTTCCAGATCCGTGCCCTGTGCGCCGAATGCTGCGACATCGGAGGTCAGGAGCAAATCGCGGGCTTCCCGAACCAGGCCACGCCGCACGGCCAGCATCGCGCGATCACTCACCGCAAGCTGCCCCGATTCCTTCACGAATTCGCGCTTCTGACGCTCCAACTCCTTGGTCAACTGTTCCAGTTCCGTGTCAATCGTCTTGGTACGTGGGTCTTCCGGGAGCGGACCACCCCAACGGGGCGAAAGCTCGCGGTAAGCCCGGAGGTGATGCACGGCCAGATCCAGACATTCCAGCGATAGGTAAAGCCGGCTCAGTTCCAGTTGAGCCGGGGCCAGGCGGGGGTTGATGGCCACCGCACGATTCAATGCGGCACTGGCCTGGAGCTGACGAACCCGCCGCAATTGCGACAACTGCGCGGCCCACGATTTCTCGGGCGAAGAACTCAACAACGTGATGTAGGCCCGCCCCAGGTTCAGATACGCATTCGCATCGTTGGGGTTCTCCAACACGGCCCGTCGCCCCGCTCGCACCGCCGTATAAAGCACACCGACGGGAATATCGCCTTGTTCCGCGATGAACCCGCCAAAGAGCTCGTACACGGTCTGGCTAATTCGAGGCGGCACCGTGACACCCGAGGGACCGGTTTCTGGGGGCGGTGGATTGATGACCGTTAACCGCAAAGCCAGGTCGACCGCTCCTGCGGTGCCCGACCAGCCACTTGCAGCAGCAACCAACCCGCCGATCTGCCCCGAGTCCCAGACGCGCACATGCTGTTGTGGTGCGGCCCGGCGTGCCACATCCGCCTTGCGCAGGAGCACGCTCGATTAATCACGCCCC
>JBGTAO010000178.1:0-4753 GCA_041749835.1 Gemmata sp.
ATGGACCGGCATCTCGCGTGATGGAGGGGCCGTGATGGGTTGGTCCGCCCACTCTCCAAGCGCCTCGGCTACTTCAATCGGTAACTGGTATCGCTCCGCGGGGTCTTTCGCCATCATTTTAAGAAGAACCGCGATCAACCCGGGAGGAACATCCGAGCGGAACGTCTCCACGGCACGCGGTTCTTTGGTTTGATGAGCCACGAGTTTGGAAGCAATGGTTCCATCGGGGAACGGCGTTTGACCGGTCAACATGTAATACAGCGTGCCACCAAGAGCATAGATATCGGCGCGAATATCCACCATGTTGCTGACGGCTTGCTCGGGTGCCAGATAGTCGGCCGTGCCAAGCACGCATTTATCGTCATACTTCTCGGTGACGATGTCCTGTTGCTTGTTGAAGAAACGTGCCAGGCCCATGTCGAGTATCTTGATGACTCCACTTCGATCGAGCAGAAGATTCCCGGGCTTGATGTCACGATGCACCATTCCAAGTTCGTGGGCATGCTGCATTCCCACCGCCGATTGTGCGGTGTAGTGAGCGGCGCGGTTCGGATCGAATTGCTTCCGCTCGAGCACATAGCGGGCAACGATCTCCTGAAGGCTCGTGCCATCAACGTATTCCATTACCAAGAAGTGGAGCTTCTCGTAAGAGTCGATGTCATAGGCCCGCACGATGTTAGGGTGATCCAGCGCGGCGACTGCCCGGGCTTCCCGGTAGAAGCGCTCCTCATTAGAGCGATCTTCGAGCTTTTCGACGGGCAGTACTTTCAGAGCCACGAGTCGCCGCATCAGGACGTGCTCGCACAGGTACACCGCTCCCATCCCGCCCGCCCCGATCAACTCGAGCAGCCGGTATTTGGTCCCAATCGTGAATCGTTTGTAGCGCCCAAGCTTGATTTGTTTGGCCTGGAAGAATGTGAGCAGGCCATCCCGGACGAGTAGTGTGGCGAGTGGGTCGACCGTTGGGGGTAAGGTGCCGAGATTGCGATGTCGATCCAACAGGTCGTCGAGCGTCTGCTCTTCCAGAAGTTGGCTACGGCGCACAAGTTCCAAAAACTCGGGGGCCGAGGTCGGAGCCGGCATGCGAACTGTCCTCGTCCCAATAGCGGATCGTCCGCGGGAAAGACACACTGACACCGCATGTGCGGTTGGGCGAGGGGGACGGCTTCCCCGGCGATGCCTCATAATCTGGTAAGATTGGCCGGCGAGAGCAAGAGCGAGCCCCGATTTTTGCTCTGAATTCACCGCTACCCGAACTTCCAGACGCTGCACACGCTCCTGACAATACCGTACTGAGATCCTGTTGGTATGATAGCTCATCATCGGGAGTCTGGGCACCGGGTATCCTGATTGCTGAAACAGAGCCGTTCAGCCGACTGCTCAACTGAGGAAGTTATGCGAGAAGAGTTGCAGCAGGTGAAGGCCGTCTGCCCGCACGATTGCCCCGATACTTGCGGCATGGTTGTGACAGTCGATCGCAGCGGGCGAGCGGTGGAATTGCGTGGCGACAAGGACCATCCGTTTACTCACGGCTTCCTCTGCCAGAAGGTCGCGAACTATCTGGATCGAGTCTATCATCCCGAGCGATTGCGCTTTCCCCTGCGGCGGGTCGGGAAGAAAGGCCAGGGTAAGTTCGAACGGGTCAGTTGGGACAGTGCGATCGCGGAGATCGCGGCACGGTTTCAGCAGATTGCCGACTCCGACCACGGCCCACAAGCCATCCTGCCGTACAGCTACGCCGGCACAATGGGCAAGCTGATGTATGGAAGCCTCGATCGCCGGTTCTTTCATCGGCTCGGGGCCAGCCTCCTGGATCGCACGATCTGCGCAACCGCCGGAGCTGCTGGTTGTGATGTGACACTTGGCACTCGGGCCATGACCGACCCGGAGGCCGCGATCCATTGCCGTTACATCATTAACTGGGGCTCGAACACCGCCGTAACGAACAGCCACTTCTGGCGTTTTCAACACGAGGCTCGCAAACGGGGCGCGCGGATCGTGACCATTGATCCCTATCAAAGCCCCACGGCGAAGAAGTCCGATTGGTGGATCCCGATTCGGCCCGGAACCGATGCCGCCCTGGCTCTGGGGATCATGCACGTCATCTTCCGTGAAGGGTGGCAGGACGACGATTACCTTTCGAGCTACTGCGTCGGCGCGCCGGAGCTGCGACGGCGGGTGATCAACGATTACCCGGTTTCGCGCGTGGCACACATCACCGGCCTTTCGGAAGACACGATTGAGCAGTTGGCCCAGGAATACGCCCAATCCCAGGAGCGATTTGGCGGCCCTGCATTGATCCGACTCAATTATGGACTTCAGCGCCATGGCGGTGGCGGAATGGCGGTGCGAACCATTGTGTGCTTGCCTGCGCTCACTGGCGATTGGCGCTACCCTGGTGCTGGTGCATTACTGAGTACAAGCAAGGCGTATCCATTCGATGATCACTACCTCACCCGGCCGGATCTCATTCCTCCGGGAACACGCACTGTCAACATGGTTCAACTGGCGGAAGTCTTGCATGGCGAGTTGCCGGGCCCGCCGATTCAAGCACTTTACGTGTACAACTCCAACCCCGCTGCGGTGAATCCGGACCAATCGCGGGTGCTGACCGGGCTGATGCGCGAGGATCTCTTCACGGTGGTGCACGATCAATTTCAGACCGACACTGCCGATTATGCCGACATTGTGCTACCCGCCACGACACAACTGGAACAGTTCGACATTCATAACAGTTACGGCCATCTCTACGTGCAGGCCAACAACGCGGCGATTGCTCCCCTGGGTGAGGCCAAGCCGAATACCGAGGTGTTTCGGCTGTTGGCCCGGGCGATGAAGTTCGAACCAGAATTGTTCGAGGAAAGCGATGAACAATTGGCCGCTCGCGCGCTCGGTGACCCCCAGGATCGTGCCCCGATCGACCGCGAACGGGGTGCGTTCAATGGAATCTCGCTGGAAGACGTGAAGGCTGGTCCCGTGCGGCTTCGCTTGCCTCAAGCGTGGGCACCGTTCGCGAATGGCAACTTCCCCACACCCTCGGGCAAGTGCGAGCTGTATTCTGAGCGTGAGGCCCTTGCGGGGCGTGACCCACTTCCGACCTACACTCCGCCACTGGAAGATCCACAAACGCGGCCAGAACTGGCCAGTCAGTTCCCATTGCAATTGCTCACCCCACCTGCGCCCTCATTTCTGAACTCCACCTTCGTGAACGTGGAGGCGTTGCGGAAGGCCGCCGGTGAACGAACGCTGGAAATCAGTCACGAGGATGCCAGTCGTCGTGGCATTCACCAGGGGCAGATGGTCAGTGTCTTCAACAGCCGGGGCCGATTCCGGGCTCGTGCCGTGATTGCTGAAACCGTGAAGCCGGGCGTAGTGGTTTCGCTGGGTCTCTGGTGGCGGAAGTGGACCGACGATGACGTGAATTGCAACACCACCACCAGTACCGCTCTCACGGACCTCGGCGGCGGCGCAACCTTCTTCGACAACCTCGTGGATGTTGCGGTTGCGGAGTGATGTTGCCAGCTCACGGATACCGAGATGACGATTGAGCGATTGACAGGGGCCGATGAACCCGCTGCCGTTGCAACACTCACCGCGGCCTTCGCTCAGTATCCGCTGTTTCCGGCGCTGGGCACTCACGGAGCAAACCGTTCGCGTGTCGTCGAAAGTTTTGTGCGGGTGATGCTGCGTGTCACCTTTCGATTGGGTGTCGTTCACGCAACTGCGGATCGCTCGGCCGTGGCCTGTAGTTTACCGCCCGAAAATGTGTATCCATCGCACGCAGCATATCTTCGTGCGGGTATCCTGTCGCTGTTCTTGCGGGCCGGCTGGCAGGGCGGACGGACCTTTTGGCGCATCGGGGATGCCATAGACGCCGCCCATTTGCAACAGATGCAGCACAAACCCCACTGGTATTTGTTCCTGTTGGGGGTCCGCCCGGAGGGGCAAGGCCAGGGAATGAGTCGCACGGTGCTGCAGCCACTGTTCGAAGCGGCAGACCGCGCTCAGGTGCCCGTCTTTCTCGAGACGCTGCCCGAACAGAATGTGGCGATTTATCAGCGACTGGGCTTCGATTTGGTCGGTCAAACCCCGCTTCCGGCGGGGCTGACGAACTGGGAAATGGTCCGAGAGCCAACCAATCCCGGGAAAGCAATCGGACGTTAACTGCCCGTCAGGGCGTGCTCCAGATCCTTCTGCAAGTCGGCAACGTCCTCGATCCCCACACTCAGGCGAACCAGGCCATCATCCACACCCCGAGCCTCGCGAACCTCACGGGGAATACTCGCGTGTGTCATTGTGGTAGGGTGGCAAACCAGCGATTCGACTCCTCCCAGGCTCTCGGCCAAGCTAAAGAGTCGCGTGCGGGTCAGGAACTGTTTCGCCGCAGGGATGCCGCCATTCAATTTGAAGGAAATCATCCCACCGAAGTGGCGCATCTGTTGACGGGCAACCGCATGCCCCGGGTGCTTGGGCAGGCCGGGGTAATAGACCTGAGCCACCGCGGCGTGCTCGGCTAACCACGCTGCGAGTGTGACGGCATTTTCGCAATGGCGTTCCATACGAACCGCCAGCGTCTTGAGACCCCGGAGTACCAGATAGGAATCGAATGGCCCCGGCACTCCACCTGCCGCGTTTTGATAGAACTTGATTGGCTCCAAGAGGTCCTTGGAACCAACCACGCAACCGCCCACCACATCGGAGTGGCCACCCAGGTACTTGGTCGTGCTATGAACCACCAGATCAGCCCCGAGCT
>JBGTAO010000179.1:0-10800 GCA_041749835.1 Gemmata sp.
GAGCTGGGTTTCGAGGAGATCGCGCAGGTTCTTTATGATGGCTCCCCCGTGTCCAGCAGTCGGGTTCGTACAGCGATTGCGTGCGGTGCGGTGGAGAAGGCTGCAGCGCTGTTAGAACGGCCATACCGAGTGATTGGGAAAGTCGTTGAGGGGGCGAAACGGGGCCGCACAATTGGCTTCCCCACGGCGAACCTTGGTGAAATCCCAACACTGATTCCGGCAAATGGTGTCTATGCTGTGCGTGCGGTCCTGGGTAGCCAAACCTGGCCTGCTGCGGCCAACATTGGTCCCAACCCGACATTCGGTGAGTTCGCCCAGAAGGTCGAGGTCCATCTGATCGGTTACACTGGCGACTTGTATCGCCGCGAATTGGCCATCGAGTTCGTGGCACGCCTCCGAGACATCCGCGTGTTCTCAGGTGCTCCGGACCTGATCCAGCAGTTGCAGCGGGATGTGCAGTCGGTGAACGAGTTACTGGGTTCCTGATCCGTATTCCGAGAGCTACCATGACACTTCGTGATCAGGTTGAACAGGTTTTGAAGCAAGAAATCGCGCCGGCACTACTACTCGATGGTAATGGGATCGAGGTGCTGGAGGTGAGCAATGGTATCGCCTCTGTTCGCCTGAATGGTGTCTGTGCCGGTTGTCCCGCGACGATCATGACGGTGATCACGTCTTTGGAAGATGAACTTCGGAAGAAGCATCCGGAGATCGAGATTCTGGAAGTTGTTCCTTGATGATAAACTTCCGTAGTTCCGGCCGCGACCATGGGTGAGTCCCGTTATGTTCCTCGGCTACAACACCAACGGTTTCTCTCACCATCGCCTTGAAGACGCCATCGAGATCTTGGCTGAACTCGGCTATGGCGGGGTCGCTCTGACACTGGATGTTCACCATCTCGATCCCTTTGCATCAGATCTTCCTCACCGCGTTGCAACAGTGGCGCGGCAACTGGCTCGGCACAATCTCCGCTGTGTGATTGAAACCGGCGCGCGATTCCTGCTCAACCCACGTAAAAAGCATCACCCGACACTGGTCAGTGCGACTCCGGAGGAACGCGCCGTCCGCCTGGAATTCTTGAAGCGCTGCGTGGATATCGCTGCCGATCTGAATGCGGATTCACTCAGCTTTTGGTCGGGAAGTGCTCACGATCACGCTCCACCAGGTGTCCAAATGGTGCGCCTTGTCGATCGGGTTGAGCGCCTTGCGGAGTTTGCCGTTGAGCGGGGTGTGCGGCTCGCCTTTGAGCCCGAACCGGGGATGTTTATCGACACCATGGAGAAGTTCGCGGAGCTTCATGCCCAGGTCAACCACCCCGCGTTTGCACTGACCCTCGACGTGGGCCATTTGGTGTGTACCGGCGAGTTGCCAGTCAGTCAGTCGATCGTGCCGTGGCGCGACGCACTCCTGAATGTTCACATTGATGACATGAAGCCAGGAGTCCACGATCACTTGCAGTTCGGTGAAGGTGAATTAGATTTGGCGGATGTGTTCTCTGGTCTTCAGGCTGCCGATTACCGCAACGGCGTTTATGTCGAATTGAGCCGGCACAGTTTTGATGCGGTCAACACCGCCCGAACTGCGCGGGCGGCGCTTGCGGGGTATTTCGCACCAGTCGCATCGTGATCTGCCGCGAATCGACCGCGGTCTTGCCATCACGATTTGGTGAAGCAATACAGGTGTTTGTCCGTGCGGATCAGAAGCTTGCCGTTGGCCAATGCGGGGCTCGCGAAGACCTTTTCCCGCAGCTCGATCTTTTGGGTCAAGTCATATTCTGGGCTGGCTGTTAGGATCGCACACTGACCCATCTCGGAGATCGCGAGGATCTGCTTCCCCACCAGGATCGGTGATGCCGTGGCCGGTGAACTGAACAGCGTTTCCTCCCAGAGCACCTTGCCCGTCTTGGCTTCGGTACATCCAGCGCGGCCATCGTCGTGAATCCAGAACAAGTTCCCATCTCGCGTGAGCATACTGGGAACGTAGGGGCATTGCTTCTTCACATCCCACACCTTCGCGGTGTTGCTGATATCGCCGCTGCTCTCGGGCTTGATCGCCACCATGTAGCGCGAGTTGCCCCCTTCGCCGGTGTAGCAGACGATGAGATCGTCCACGAAGACCGGGCAGCCAATCATTCGCAACTTCTTCGCATCGGGCCAGGAGATGGTGTAGTGCCAGTTCACACTTCCGGTATCGGGGTTGTAGCTATCCACACCGGTGGTGCTGGCCACGATCAACTGAACCGGTTTCCCCGCACGTTCGAGCAACTGGGGTGTGGTGTAGCTGGCCAGGTGCCCCTCACGCTCTGCCTGCCAGACCTTGCTCCCATCCTTTGCATCAAATGCCATCACGACTGCTGAGCGATCCTGATCGATATTCACAAACACCTTCCCGTTGTGCACGGTCGGTGAAAGTGCCGCACCATGTTGACTCTTGAACCCACCCAACGATTTTGCCCACAGTGCGCTCCCGTCGAGATCGAAAGCGTTCAGGCTGAGGTCGTCGCCATCCCAGAAGATGCTAAAGACCGATTTTCCATCGCTTGCAGGAGTGCTCGACGCTGGGGAGTTCTTTGCGTGTAAGCCATCCTTTTTCGGGATCAGCGTGCGGCCCGGAACATCGCGAGTCCAAAGCGTCTTTCCGGATGCGAGATCGAGACAGTACAGCACACGCTTCTTGCTGTCCTCCGAAGTCGATTGGAGGAACACTTTATCTGTTACTACGATCGGCGAGCCATTGCCCTTGCCTGGTATTGCAACCTTCCAGTGCGGCTGCTTCGGGTCGATCGGCGGTAATGTGCCATCGACAACTCCAGTTCCGTTGGGACCGCGGAAGCGGGGCCAATCGGCCGCCGACGCCACCTGAGTGGCCCCGATCAGCGCCAGGAGGAACACGAAGATTCGGTGCATATCGGCTACTCGCAGCGTGAGGTTGAACTGACGGCAATGCGGTTCGTGGGCGCGATCCACACGAATTATCGCAAACGTGCGGACGTGAGCAACTGGCAAAGACCCCGAAACCGCAATCCGCCCGATGCTGGCCAGGAAATGAACCCGGGATCAGCCGATGAAGAGATTCTCATACTTCCGACTCTTTCGTGGTTGTTGCACAGAGACGTTGCCAGCCGGGGCTTGCAAGCCTAGTTCCTTTCGTGGAGACTGTGTCTCGCATACCAATTGTCCCCAGGTTCTTTCACTGAGGTGTTCCGATGTTTGCGGTTCGCACCAGCCGTGTCTTAGGTCTTGCTTTGGCGCTCGCATTTCTCTCGGGTGGTTTCACAAGTGTGACCACGGCCCAGGAGAAGAAAGAGGAAAAGAAGAAGGCCAAGTCCAAGCTCAAAATCACAGTGCCGCAGGATGACTCCGAGTTGCTTATCGAAGGGAAGGCGACCAAGCTCGCCGGTACAACCCGTGAGTTCGACACGCCCGAACTCGAAGCGGGCAAACCCTACGAATACACGTTCAGTGTGACCTGGCGGCCGAACAACTACACCGTTCTCACACGAACCAAGTCGATCGAGTTCAAAGGTGGCGACGAGATCGTTATCGATCTCACAAAAGTGGATCCCAAGAATCCTGATAAAGCGGTGGTTCGGTGGGTACCCACTCCCGACGATATCGTTGACGAGATGATCAAGTTGGCCAACATCAAGGATGGCGACGTGGTTTACGAGCCCGGTTCTGGTGATGGTCGCGTGCTCATTGCTTCCGTGAAGAAGGGTGCCAAGAAAGCCGTGGGGATCGAACTCGATCCCAAAAAGGCCGCCGAAGCCAAGGAAAATGTCGAAAAGGCCAAGCTGGAAAAGCAGATCACGATCATCGAAGGCGACGCGCTGAAGGATCGCGATTACAGCGAGGCTTCCGTCGTGATGCTGTACATGGGCAATGAGTTCAATAATCTGCTTCGCCCGCTGTTGGAAAAGCAACTCAAGCCCGGAACCCGCATCGTCTCGCACCGCTTTGTGCTTGGCGACTGGGCACCGGACAAGACCATCACGGTCACCGGGAACGATGGCGACGAGTACAAGCTGCACTTGTGGACAGTGAAAGGGAAGTAAGCTGCTGGGCGTAGAGTTGGAACGAGGCGACGCGGAACTGGGAGTGGTTGTGAAATCGCTCCCCCATTTCCGCGTCGCTTGCCGCTTGATAATCACATCACATTCTGGGAATCAACATGTTGCGAACCACATTCGCGCTGATCTTGCTCGGTCTCTTTCCCTTACAACTCTGGGCGGGTTCCTCGAACAGCTTGATGGACGTGACCGCGGACGGGAAACACCTTGTGGTGGCCAACACCGATGCCGATAGCATCTCGATTGTGGATATCCGCGGCCGTAAGCTCCTGCACGAGATCCCGGTCGGCGATCACCCGGAAGGCACCGCCTGGGTGGGTAACGGCCCCCTGGTTCTTGTGACGCTTTGGGGAGCCGACAAGCTAGTGTTCGTCGATGCCACGGTCGGGAAAGTCGTGGCAACGCTCGACGTGCCGGACGAGCCTTACGGGGTCGTGGTAACCCGTGATGGGAAACGCGCCTTTGTCTCTCACGATTACCCAGGAAGTGTGAGCGAAATCGATATCCCGGCTCGGCGGGTGGTTCGCACCATCCCTGTTGGCGTAGCAATCCGGGGAATCGCACTGAGCCCCGATGAGAAAACGCTGTATGTCACCGAGTTCTTCACGGCAAAACTCGTGGCTGTGGACGTGGAAACTGGCAAACCCTGCGATTCCTGGGCGGGTGTCGATAGCGAGAACCTTTGCCGGCAAGTCGTGATCCACCCGACGCTCAAGAAAGCCTATCTGCCGCATATTCGGTCGCGGTTGATCGGCTTCGACTCTCGCGGTTCGATTTTCGGGCAACTCACCGTCTGTGATCTGCAGAAGCCCAAGCCAAAGGGTGAAGACGAACGCCGACGCTCTCACGCAGTCGATACTTTTAACGGTGTTCAGGTGGCTTCGAATCCCTGGGAAGTCGCAGTCAGCCCGGACGGTTCACGGCTCTACGTGATCTACATGGGCACCAACGATCTGAACTACTTTGAACCACTCGACGACTCGTACCGCGATCTGAAGGTGCTCGGATTTCCGCAGGTGGGGAAACACCCCAAGGCGATCCGTGTCAGTCCAGATGGCAAGGAACTCTACATCTCCAACACCCTCGATCAAGAAGTCGCGATCTATGATCTCAATGTCCGCAAGCTCGGCGCGGTCAAGGTCTGCCAACCGGCGAAGTCGGCAGAGTGGATTCGGGGGAAGGAGCTTTTTCAGTCGGCACGGCAACCGATGGGCTCGGCGCGGTGGATTTCGTGTGCGTCCTGTCATCCGGATGGCCTCACCGATCAGCGCGTGTGGCAAAACCCCGAGGGCGATCGTCGTACGCCGAATCTCTTTGGCCTCGCCCATACGCACCCGCTACACTGGTCGGCGGACCGCGACGAGGTGCAGGACTTCGAGTACACGATCCGCGGAAAGCTGATGCGTGGCCGGGGTCTCTTTCCCGGGCAATTGAAAACGGGCAAGGACTTTGAGCTGACCGCGTTGGATATGCACTTGAGCGGGAAATCGGCCGATCTTGATGCGCTCGCGCTCTACACGAATTCGTTCCACCCGCGACCGTCGCCCCATATTGCCGGTCCTGGAAAACTCAGTGTGGAAGCCGAGCGGGGCAAGAAGTTGTTCTTCGCCAACGAGATTGGCTGCGCGACCTGCCATTCCGGCCCGTATTACAGCGATAGCACACTCCAGAAGCCATTCAAACTCCACGATGTGGGCACCGGCGGTTCACCGCGAGAGAAGATGGGCAACAAGTACGACACACCCACTCTGATCAGCGTTTACCGCACAGTGCCGTATCTGCACGATGGTCGAGCGAAGACCCTACACGAAGTGCTAACTACACACAATCGAGGCGATCGGCACGGCAAGACCAGCCACCTGAAGCCTGGTGAGATCGACGATCTCGTTGCGTTCCTAAAATCACTGCCCTACGAACCGCTTCCGGACGAAACGCCGAATACCGTGAAGCACTATCTCCCCCAGAATCCGGTGCGACCACGTTAACCGCGCCGTTGCCGCAACGCCGTGAAGACCTGGTGAGGAGGCTTTCGCGGTTCTGGTCGAATAAGACTGCACTCACTATCGTCTACAACGAGCCGGGCGGTTCCCGGCTTGTGACGAGTTCGTTGTTCACTGGAGACTCCCCATGATTCGGAAGTTCTTGGCGGCCGCGGTAGTTGTGGCTCTTGGTGGCGTTGCCTTTGGCGCTGATCTCAAATCGGGTCCGCAGGCTGGGGAAAAGGTTCCTGGTCCGTTCCACCCGTTGAACATCAATGGTGAATCGGCAGGTAAGAAGAATTGCTTGTACTGCAAGGCAGGCGACGATCCGGTGGTGGCGATTTTCGCCCGCAACGCCGACGACGCGACACTGCAAAAGCTGATCACCATGGTCGAGGCCGCTACCGAAAAGAACTCCAAGGCCTCGCTCAATAGCTTTGTTGTGTTCTGCTCCAACAACGACAAGCTCGAAACTCAGTTGAAGGATATGGCAGAAAAGGCCAAGCTGAAGCAAGTCGTGCTGTCGATCGAATCGCCCGAAGGCCCGGAAAAGTACAGCATCAGCAAGGATGCAGACATCACCGTGCTCCTCTACAAGGACCGCACCGTGGTCGCCAACCATACCTTCGCCAAGGGAAAGCTGACCGAGAAAGACGCCGAAAAAGTCGTTGCTGATATCAGCAAAATCGTGAAGTAAATTCTTTGGCTACCCCGGATTTGTCAGGCCCCGAGACCTCAGCGTCTTGGGGCTTGCTGCATTTCTGGCGATCATTCCCTTGACCGCGAGAGTAACACTTTTGACCGATCCTCCGAGAGGGGATACGATGCAGTCTGCCGCAAGCGATACTCTCCGGGAACTGCCCGTGCGGAATGTTACCTATTACAAGCGGCACCGGATGGAACTCGACCTCCGGTGTCCCCGACCAGAAGCCATTTTACCTGTGGGCTTTTCGTGGGTGCCCTGGAGCTTCCATCTGCTCGATACCCACGCGAGCGTCAAGCACCAGTGCTTTGCCGGAGAGCTAGATAGCGCTGTGTTTCCCGCACTTGCCACCCTGACCGGGTCCCGCGAACTGATGGCGACAATTACGAGCCAGTGGGGCTTTTGCCCCGAAGCCACGTGGTTGGTGGCAAACGCGCAGGGAGCCATTGGTACGGTCCAGGGACTGCGCGACGCTCAGGGTGCGGGTGGAATTCAGAATTTGGGTGTCGTGGCCGGTTTCCGTGGCCTCGGGCTGGGGCGTGCGCTACTCCTCAAGGGATTGGCTGGTTTTGCCGCGGTCGGTGTACAGCGGGCGTTTCTTGAAGTCACGGCGCTGAATACCACCGCGTTGAGGATGTACCGCGAGCTGGGCTTTCGCAGCCACAAAACAATCTATCGGCCAGTGGAAAAGGTTCCGACTTCCGAAGCCGCCCCAGTGGGACTTGGGACATGACTCGGCCGGTTCGTAGAATGCTCTGTGCGGTACGCAAACGCCGGCTGATAGGATTTCAGCAGGGCTTACATGACTGCCACGTACCGACTCGGGCAAGGGGATTCCGTGGGACAGCAGGTCTTTCAGCATACACTTCCAAATGGCATGGTCTTGCTTGCCGAGTCCATGCAGCACGTTCGCTCTGCCGCCATCAACTTCCTGGTGCCCGCAGGCTGTATGTATGATCCGGCGGGGCAACTTGGAGTGGGCAGTGTTCTCGCCGACATGATTACCCGGGGTGCCGGTGAACGCGATAGCCGGGCGCTTTCACTCGCTCTCGATGCGTTAGGCCTCGATCGCGACGAGAGTGTCAGCGGCTTGAATATGCGATTCTGGGGGTCCACTCTGGCCCGGAATGTTCCCGCAGCGCTCGATCTGTACGCGGACATTCTTCTCCGGCCTCACCTGCCTGCGGAAGAGTTGGAGCCCGTGCAGGCGCTGGCACTGCAAGATATCTTGAGCCTCGAAGATTCACCGCAATCCAAGGTTATGGTCGAACTCCGGCGGCGCTATTACCCGGCACCGTTCTCTAAAGACCGTCGTGGGAAAACCGAGGATATCGAGGCTTTGACACCGGATGCGGTGCGAGAACATTACCAGCGGCTCTTTCGCCCGAATGGTGCGATTCTGTCCGTGGCTGGCAACATCCGTTGGGAACCACTGAAGGAACTGGTGGAGCAATTGTTTGCCAAATGGCAGCCTGCGCCCCATCCCGAGTTCACCGCGCTCCCGCATCATCCCGAGTCCGTTCATATTCAAAAGGACACGACGCAGACGCATATCGCGCTGGCATTCCCAAGTACGTACTTCGGGCAGCCTCAGTATTATGCCGCCCGAGCCGCCACGGGTGTGCTATCTGGTGGAATGAGCTCACGCTTGTTTACCGAAGTCCGAGAGAAACGGGGATTGTGTTACTCGGTCCATGCCTTCCACGAGACGTTCAAGGATCGCGGAACCATGCTGGCGTATGCCGGAAGCCGTTCCGACCGGGCACAACAGACACTCGATGTTACGGTGGGTGAGTTGCGTCGGCTCAAGGATGGTGTGACACAAGATGAAATCGATCGCGTGAAAGCGGGGTTGAAGTCGTCACTGATCATGCAAGAAGAATCGACCTCGGCCCGCGCGGGCGCGATTGCCACCGACTGGTATTACTTGTCGCGTGTGCGGCCATTTGAAGAGATTCAAGCCGCGATTGATTCACTGACCCCACTAGCGATCATCGACTATTTGGATCGCTACCCTGCTCGTGATATGACACTGGTGACCCTCGGACCTGCCCCACTTGTGATGCCGGAGTAACCCCCATGACAACCCCAGTACCGCCAGCCGTCGAAGCCGACGAAGTTGTGGCTCCCCTGATCTTTCTTTACATGGGTGGCGTAATTGTCACGTTATTTGCTGCCCTCACGTGGGTCTACTGGTTCCGTGGCTACGCCTGATCCCCGGTCCCCACGCTGCGTCTTTGGTATTATTTGTCGAGAAAGGTGCCCATGCCCTTCCATCACCACCGCCTGGCAAACGGCCTCACCATCATTGGGGAACCGAACGCCGATGCTCGCTCCGTCGCTCTTGGCTTCTTTGTTCGCACGGGGAGCCGCGATGAGACGCCGAACGAATCCGGTGTCTCGCACTTCCTCGAACACATGATGTTCAAAGGCACTCCGCACCGCACTGCACTGGATGTAAACCTGCATTTCGATCGCATTGGTGCCAATTACAACGCTTACACCAGTGAAGAGAACACCGTCTACTATGCAGCGGTGTTGCCAGAATATCTGCCGCGAGGCCTGGAAATCCTGGCGGATATTCTCCGCCCCAGCCTCCGTGAAGAAGATTTCACCACCGAAAAGGAAGTGATCCTGGAAGAGATTGGCATGTATGACGATCAGCCGAGCTGGGCAGCGGGTGACCATGCTCGCCGTCTTTATTACGGTACGCACCCACTGGGGAATAGCGTTCTCGGAACACCCGCAAGCATTACGGCCCTCACGCGCGATCAGATGCAAGCCTATTTTGATCGCCGTTACGCGGCGAACAACTTGGTGCTTTCACTCGCCGGAAACTTCGATTGGGATCGACTGATCGGCATGGCTAGCGAGCGGTGCTCGGACTGGAACACGGCGAAAGTTGGCCGGACTTCTCGCACGGAATGGACGGGTGTTGGTGGGCTGCACGTCCTGACACGAGAGAAAGTTCAACAGGAGCATGTGATGTTCCTCTGTGGGGGGCCTCCCGCCGATTCGCCTCTGCGCTACGCTGCGGATACCCTGGCCCTGGCGCTTGGTGATGACACGGGAAGCCGCCTCTACTGGGCACTGGTCGATCCGGGCCTGGCTGAGGGAGCCGATTGTAGTTACCACGAAAACGAAGCCAATGGTTGTGTCTACGTCTCGTACAGTTGCGAACCTGAAGAAGCGGTGGCGAACTTCGAGATTGTGAACAAGTTGCTCGCCGAGGTGCAGCGGGATGGAATCACGGCTGAGGAACTCCAACTCGCCAAAAGTAAGATTGCTAGCCGCGTCGTCCGAGGCAGCGAACGCCCCATGGGTCGTATGCAGGCGATCGCTTCGAGCTGGACCTACACCGGAGAATTCCGCGACGTGGATACCGAATTGGCCAATTTCGATGCCGTCAGTTTGGACGATGTCCGTCACTATCTGAACCGCTACCCGGTCGATCGCACCACGGTAATTGCCTTTGGCCCCGCAACTGAGCTAGCCGGCACAACGGGAACGCCCATTTAGTTCCGGCTTCGGCCTGCTACTTCGTCACTTTCAACAACACCGATTCTGCCGCGTGCTCGGTATTCGCACGCTCGCTGCGTGCCAGAACAACAAGCGGGTGCTCCATCGGTTTCACCCAGGGTTCCGCATAGAGCACCACTTCACGACTCGTTTCGCGTTCGGTTATCAAAATGCCATTGAGCCCAATATTGAGCACGCGCACCCCGTGGGGGAGCCCACGCACTTCGATGGGAACACGTTCTGCAAACTGACCCTGGCGCTGGATATCGACTGTAAACCGTGACTCCTGACCCGGCCGGATTGTGATCTCCGTGCCTCGGGTCTTGGTGACGATATCGCCAAGTGGAGCCGTGCGGAGCGGTTCACTCACCACTTCACGCCGAACAGCTTTGCCGGCGATTTGGGCCTCGGCGATCAGCCGGAACTTTGCATCCTTGGGAATGACCGTGCTCGGTTCTGCAAACAGTGTGAGCGTCGTTGAAGATTGGCCTGCTTCCACAAACGTTGCCGGCCCCGTGATACCCTTTGGA
>JBGTAO010000180.1:0-6759 GCA_041749835.1 Gemmata sp.
ATCACGACGGTAAACACCTCAATATCCTCGATGCCCCCGGCTCGCCCGACTTTATCGGTGCCGCGCTCGAAGCGCTCGCCGCCGTCGAGACCGCCGTTGTCGTGGTCTCGGCGATCAATGGCATCGAGATGAACACGCGACGGATGTTCCAGGAGGCCACGGCCCAGGGGCTTTCGCGGGCAATCGTCATCAACAAGCTGGATGCGGAGAAGGTGGATCTACCCGGGTTGATCGAATCGATCCGAAGCAGCTTCGGGAACAACTGCGTCCTCTTCAATGTGCCCGATCACGTGGGGCCAGAGTTCTCGGCGGTGTACTGTCTACTCGATCCCGCAACACAGATCCCCAAGAGTTGCCCGATCGATGCCAACGCCGCGCGAAGTCGACTCATCGAAGCTGTCGTCGAAGCCGACGAAGCGCTACTGGAGAAGTACCTGAGCGAGGGACTGGTGACAGTCGCGGAGTTGGAGGCCGACATCACCCGGGCCATGGACGCCGGAACTCTGATTCCCATTTTCTGTGCCTCGGCCAAGAAGGACAAAGGTGTCAAGGAACTGCTGGACGCACTCAGTCGTTACGGGCTTTCACCGAGCTTCGCCAGCAAACGGCTCGAAGGTCTTCAGATCGGGGCCAATGGGTCCACACACCAGTTGGAACCCACCGAGCAGGAAGAGTTCGTTGGCCAGGTTTTCAAGGTGGTGAACGATAAGTTTGTGGGGCACTTGAGCTTCATTCGGGTGCTCGCGGGCAAGCTGCAAAACAACCACAACGTGGTGAACCTCCGCAACGGGCAAACGCTGCGAATCGGTCACCTGCTCGAAGCCCAGGGCAAGCAGACCACACAGATCCACGAAGTTGGGCCAGGCGATATTGTCGCCATTGCCAAGGTCGAGGGACTGGAGATCGGTGATACCATTGCCTTCACCAATCACGCACCGAAGCTCCCTCACCCCCACTTCCCCACGCCAATGTTCGGATTGGCCATCGAACCCAAGACGCGCGGCGACGAACAGAAAATCTCGATTGGCCTGCACAAGCTGGCTTCGGAAGACCCTACGGTGAAGGTGACACACGATCCCCAGACGCATGAACTCGTCATCACCGGGGTGAGCCAGTTGCACCTGGAGATTATTCGCGAGCGACTGAAGGCCCGCTTCGGGGTCGAGGTGAACACCAAAGAGCCCAAGATCCCGTACCGGGAAACCATTGTCGGTGAAGCCATCGGCGACCATAAACACAAGAAGCAAACCGGGGGTCGCGGGCAGTTTGCCGAGGTTCATTTCCGGATCTATCCGCTCTCCCGCGAAATCAAATCGCAGGAGCAATGCGAGGCCGAATTCGCCAACAAGTCGCGGTTCGAGAAGCTGCGCAGTTGCCACTACGACCCGGTAACGAACTTCGCTTTCATCGACCATATTGTGGGCGGAACGATTCCCAACAACTTCATTCCCGCGATCGAAAAAGGCTGCAAGGAGATGCTGGAACGGGGTGTCGTGGCGGGCTATCGCGTTCAAGACTGCGCCATCGAGGTTCACTTCGGGAAGTATCACGATGTCGACTCTTCCGAAGCGGCTTTCAAAACGGCGGCGCGCCACGCATTCAAGAAAGCGTTCCTCGCCGCGCGACCGGCGCTCCTCGAACCGATTGTGAAGCTGGAGATCACCGTACCCACGAAGTACACCGGTGCCATCCTGGGTGATCTTCCCACCAAACGGGCGCATGTGGAGAATCAAGAGAGCCTACCGGGCGATATGACTGTGATCCACGCCCGTGCTCCGCTGGCGGAAGTGGCGCGCTACGCGGCCCAACTGGGCGGTATCACCCAGGGAACAGGTTCGTATGCCATGGAACTGAGCCATTACGAAATGGTGCCGGCCACGGTGCAACAGCAGATCGTTTCGAAGTCGCACTTGAAAGACGACGAAGACGAATAAAACTGTAACGAGTACCCGTGAGCCGCAGGTAGGCCCCCGATGCCCGCCTGTGGCTCGTTGGTTGTCGCGTTGATTGAATTCCTCGATTACGTCATGCTGGTTCTCGATTGTCTTTCCCCCGCTACTACAGGTGACTCCGCATGAAGGCGGTTAGCGACTTTTTCATTGGCGAATGGTACTTCGCCGCACCATTAGTCATCATGTCGCTCATCGGAGCGGCCCTGGTAATCTGGCGCTTCCTGTTGAACCAGGGTGCCAATACGGACATGGATGATTTCCTGCCGGTATTTCAGCAAACCTTGCGCAAAAACGGTATCAAAGGCGCGGTGGCGCTATGTAAAGAAGAGAAAGGGCTGATCCCCAGCCGGCTGTATATGGCCGGGCTCGAAGCGGCTGATCAAGGTGCCGCGGCGATGCGGCGAAGTATGGGAACGGAAACGGAACTGGAGATCATCCCACGGTTGCATTTCCTGCTTGCGCCGATTCTCGCCTTCGCCAAGATTGCCACGATGGTCGGGTTGTTGTTCACCGTCATCTCCATGATCAATACCTTCGACGCCATTGGTCGGGAATCTACATCCGGGAAGGTCAAGGAGATCGGCGGGCACTCCTCCAAGATCGGCCTGGCGTTATTTGCCACGGCACTGGGGCTCTTCACCGCGATTCCACTGGTCTTCAGCCATGTGCTCTTCAAAGAGTGGATCAGCAACTTCGAGGTTAAAATCAAATCGGCCTCGCAAAAGCTGATCACACTGGTTACCAACTACAAGAAAGATCCCAAGCTGCTCGATGCCCCGCCGGAGGCCGAAGAGTTGGACGAGCTCGAGACCGGCAAGAAGCGGGCGCGGGGGGATCGTCGTGGCTAAGCCCCCGAAAGCGTTCGATGTCTGGTTCTTGACCGCCAATACCGTTTACAAAGCCGTGCCCTACAACGTGGTCGCCGACTGGACACAACTGGGGCGTTTGGCCGCGAGTGATATGGTTCGCCCCGCGGGCACCGAAGTGGCCTGGCAGAAGCTGGGCGACTCCGAGTTCCTTGCAGATTATCTTCCCCAACCACAAAGCGGGAAAGCTGTCCTCGCCAGTGAAAATGAAGTCGCTCCTGCTACCACGAATGCCGGTGCCGTTCCAGCGAGCACGACTCCTCCGGCCGGAGTTGCGATCGACGAACTCCCCGATCCCGAGGCGATGAAGTTCCGTAGTCGGCCTGCGGAAGAAGACAACGATGTCGACATGATTCCGCTCATCGACATCAGCATGGTGCTGTTGGTCTTCTTCATCATGATCAAGGCCGAAGGGGCACTGGCTCCCGTCGATGTGCCCGAGATGCGCTATGCGGGACAATTGAGCGCCGACCCGGATGCCATCACGATCACCATCGATCAGTTGAACCGCGATGAAGTCTTTTACTCGGTCCGAGTAGGCCCCACGGCACCGAAACCCGAGCATAACAGCCTGCGCACCCCCGAAGACGCCATTCGCGCACTCGATGAACTGCTTGCCACGGCGCAGCGCCCTCCAGAAGTCCGGATTGCCTGCCGCAAGGAACTCCCACGCGAAAGAGTCTACGAGTTGCGACGCGAGCTTGAGGGCCGGCAAAAGAAGAACTACATCAACTCATTCACAGCGACCGTGGTCGAGGCTCCCGAGAAGTAACGGCACCACGCTTCCCGCCTCTTCCGCTTCCGTTTGTGCCCGAGGTGTTCATGTCCACATGGCTTGTTCGTCAGGAAGGTTCTCCCAAGGCGATCAGTTTGCCGACGCCGGCCGAGGTTGTCACGGGCTTACGCGACGGGAACTGGCAACCAACCGACGAGGTGCGTGGACCGGATGATACCAACTGGCAACCAATCGAGAACCACCCACTGTTTGCCGAGATTGCTGCAGAGATCGAGCCACCCAAGCCAGAAGAACCCGACGACACGCACCTGGATATGAACCCACTGATCGACGTGTGCCTGGTGCTGCTGATCTTCTTTATCCTCACGATCACCTACGCTTCCCTGGAGCGTGCGATCGACATTCCCGAAGACAACTCGGATCAGAAAGGCCCCTCGGCGACCGTTAACATCAAGGACATCCGCGACAAGATCTTCATCGTGTCCGTGAAGATGGACGGAGATAAGCCCGTTGTGAGGATCGAAAAGAAGGAAGTGCCCGTGGAACAGATCGCCGGCGAGATGAAGCAGGTGATTGAGTCGAGCGGGCGAAAAGAAATGGTGCTCGATATCGAAAGCGAAGTCCCGTGGGGAATCGAGACCGCGATTCTGGACGCCGCCAAGGGTAACGGCGTCCGGAACATTATCAACAATCGCCGGGGCAAGTAATCGCGTGTAGGGCTCGGTGCCGGTGTTCGACCCGAATGCACCGAGAGCCGGTTGCCTCACCGCTTCAGTTTCTGCTCATCGACCAGAATCTCGAATGCTCCACCGCGCACCGCCACCCGGAAGATCGTCTCTTCGATGTCGTCGGCCCGCCGATTGCGGTGTTGCGTCTCCTTGCGGGCCAGTTCTTCCTCGACGTTCTTGGGGAAGAAAGCCCAGAAGGTTTTCGGGGTGAAATCGAGCCCAAGAGCGGCGGCGACTTCGCGCACCACACCCGGCCGTGTGTCACTGAACTTCACCTGAGCGGCCATGGCGCTCAGGTCGCCATCGGTCGCCACACGCTGGTTGCCCGGATTGCGGATATCCTCGATCATGATGCACTTGGAGTTCTCGGGCGGAATCGGTATCAGGAGTTTCGCCCCCATCGCATGCAATTGATCCAGATAGTCGCGGCCCCCGTTCACCTTGAAGCGCAATACCCAACGCATGTTTCGGCCAAGCGTGGAATCGGCCCCCGTGCCCCCAGGGCCTTTCCCGGCAGAGCCATCGTAGCCAGAGCCCTTCTCATTGCCGCTCCCTTGCCGTGCTCCCAGTAACTTCTTGCGAAGGCTCTCTTCCAGCCCCTGGTAGGCCGCGGCGTTGGCATCCGAGATCGGCATGTTGCCGGTTGGATCGAGATACTTGATCGACTGCCGAAGGTTCTCCTTGATCTCCGGCAATTTGCTGGGATCAGGGAGTGAATCGATCGCCGAACGAACGGGGTCGTTGTCGGTCCGCACAATCGGGTCGTCGATACCACCCGAGCCGGACGATCCTTCGCCTTCATCGTCCAAACCCGCAAGGTTGACCAACTTCACCGGCACCCCCGATTTGTCTTCGTCCTTGTCCATCAATCGAACCAGGGCAAACACCAACAGCGCGGCGACGCCCACGTGCAGCAATACGGCAGCCACCGAGGACAAGGGAAACTCCAGCCTCTTGTTGTAGCGGTCCCAGAATTCCTCTTCCGGCGGTGGCTCGATCACAGCCGTGCTCTTGGATGGCTGTTTGCTATCTGCAATTCGTGATCCAGGAGTTGGCGTAACGTCTGCCATGAGTGTCCTCGGTCCAGAACTTAATAACTCTAACGTACCCGCGAATTCCGGAATTGGGAACGAGAAATGGCTAGCCGCAACGAGGGTAACGGGAGCGGGGAACGAATCACCTGATAGAATCGGTGATTCGTTCCCCGGCGGATTTTGGGCTTCGACTGCAGCACAAGCTGCTTACTTCTTCACTTCGTACTCGGCATCCATGACATCATCGCCACCATCCTTGTTCTCGGCACCGGGCGCGGCTCCCGGTTCTGCTGTGGGTTGCCCACCCGCCTTGGCGTAAACGTGCTGCGCCATGGCGTTGGATGCCGTATCCAACTCCGAGGTCGCCGTCTTGAGCCCAGCGAGGTCACTGCGCGAGATCGCATCGCGAACCTTGCTGATGGCGGCATTCACCGGAGACTTGTCGCTCTCGGAGAGCTTGTCGCCGGCTTCCTTCATAGCCTTTTCGACAGCGTAAATCCGGTTGTCCGCCTCGTTCTTGGCCTCAGCGAATTCCCGTTTCTGCTTGTCATCATCGGCATGGAGTTCGGCATCACGCTTCATGCGTTCCACTTCATCCTTGGTCATCCCGCTGCCTTGCTCGATGCGCCGCGAGACTTCCTTGCCCGTGCCCAAATCCTTGGCCGAAACATTCAGCACACCGTTGGCATCAATTTCGAAGGTCACTTCGATCTTCGGAACCCGTGCCGGTGCCGGTGCGATCCCGTCCAGGTGGAAGAAGCCGATCCGCTTGTTGTCGTCGGCCATGGGGCGCTCGCCCTGGAACACTTCCACTTCGACCGAAGGCTGATTATCGGCCGCAGTCGTGAAGACCTCCGCCTTCTTGTTCGGAATCGTGGTATTCCGGGTGATCATCGGCGTCAGCACGCCACCCAGAGTCTTGATTCCCAGGGTCAACGGGGTCACGTCCAGCAGTTGGATGTCCGCCGCTGCTCCCAGCAACAACTGCGCACCCTGGATGGCCGCGCCAATGGCAACGACTTCGTCGGGGTTCACACCCCGGTGTCCTTCCTTGCCGAAGACCTCCTTCACCATTGCCTGCACGCGGGGCATGCGGGTCATCCCGCCCACCATCACAATCTCGTTGATCTGGTTTGGCAAGAGCTTCGCATCCTTCATGGCGGCCAGAACCGGCTTCTTACAGCGTTCGATGAGATGATCGACCATCTGCTCGAACTGGCTGCGCGTGATCGACATCATCAGGTGCTTGGGACCGCTGGCATCGGCCGTGATAAACGGCAAATTGATGTCGGTGGTCGTTTGCTGGCTCAGATCCTTTTTCGCGCGCTCGGCCGCTTCCTTGAGCCGCTGCATCGCCATCGGATCCTTCCGCAGATCGATGCCGTTGTCCTTCTTGAACTGATCGGCGATGTGATCCATCACTACCTGATCGAAATCGTCGCC
>JBGTAO010000181.1:0-2123 GCA_041749835.1 Gemmata sp.
GTGTCTTCGGGTTCACTTCACTGGCAGGAGCTGCTCAACCAAATAGCCCACCGGTTCAGGCCCTGAGTCTGACTCAGCGGATACTGAAGCCCAGTTTCTCTCAATGGCCGGTTATCCGTGGCTTCTCGGTTCTCCAAGACACACCATTGCCCACCAAGAGTTCGTCGGTCATTAGCACGATGAACGATCTGAAAGAAGCACGCGGCATACCCAAGGCGCAACTGGAAAATGCCCGGATGTCCTTTCAAGCCTTTGCCAAGTACTACGCAGAGATGATCTCGCACCCCGCGATCTATCGTGCGATGCAAGACCCCAAGATTACAGCAAATGGCGCTCCGATTCCGAGCGTCGATGAAATCGCACGAGATTTGAGTCGGTTCATTCTGGAACCCAGCCCGACCTCCAAAGTGACACCCGAGAATCTCGATTACATCCGGGAACTCGGTAACGCCTTGGATGCCGCACTGAAGCCATTGATCGAGACACACCCCGAGCGAATCGTCCGCATGAACGCTCTCCGGCTGCTGAGCGTTGTCGCGGTGAGCGGTGCACATGCTCACTACCACACTATTACCGGCTTACTCACCAACGCGAATACTCCCACGGAACTCAAATACGGGGCACTACAAGCTGCTGCGAATCTGTTGTCGGCGTACGATCCGAACGAGTACCGCATTCGTATCCACAGTCATGGCAACAATGAGGTCGCGCAACTGGTGCAGGCGATTCAGGCATGCATCACGAATCCGAAACTGCTGATGCCGGGGCTTGCCGGTGGGCAGATCAAGGATGCACCTCCTGAACAACTGGCCGTGATCGCGTTTGTGCGCCGTCAGGCAGTCAAAGCTCTCGGTCAGGTTCGCTTTGTGATGCTGCCGGCAGGCGAAGAAAAATCGATCTACCCAGCGTTTACCCTGGCTCAGGTGTGTGTTTCTGACCCCGTGTTGATACCGGCGCCGGGTGCGGCAGAGTGTGCCGAGGCTGTGATTGGTATTACTAACATGGCACCATCCTGGTATGGAAACCCGGTGAAAGATTTTAATGGCGATGCAGCTGTCGAAGCAGTGACTTCTGGCTTGATTACCTTTGCTGGCAAGCGATCCGACCCAACAGATCGATCACTTCCGTGGCGGAGCTATGGCGCTCGAATTAGTACGGGTTTGCGAGCCTGGCAGCCGCTGTTCGATCCCAGTTTCAATCCTGCCAAGCCGAACTCGTTTCTCGCGTCCGATGTACCTGCAGCCGTGAAGGATTTGATTACTCGGTCTCAGACCGCAATCATTGCACCGATGGAAAAGGTCGGTATTGGTGGCCAACCCGATCTGTCGGCACGTGTGGACATCGAAGGCATGAAGGCGTTCCTACGCCAACTTCGGACCAACCCCAAACGTGAACCATTACTGTTCACCAACAACCCCGAAACGGCCTTGGTGATTCCCGATATCAAGTAACTCTCATGGGTGATTCCGATTGCTCCCCGAGCAAGTACTCCCGACGATCAGATATCCCGACTACTGATGGAGGTGGGTCGATGTTGCGGCTAATTCTGGCGTCCGCGATCGCGTTTCTGGCGCTCGCTGTCGCAACACCCGTAAAAGCGGGATACATCATCATCCGGGTGATCCTCGATGGATCAACGGGGCAGGCCAACGAAGTTGCGAGTGGAACGGGACCATCCCGACCAGGGATTACGGGGCCAAATCCGGGTGTCCCCGGGTCAGGTGGCGGTCGCCAACCAGGAGGGCAACGCCCTCCTGGCGGCTTTGGCACTGGTGGTTTTGGCCCGGGGGATGGCTCTTTCCCGGGGTCTCCTGAAGGAGGGAGTGCGACTGGCGCGAAAGTGCAACTCGACCCGACACGTTCACTCATTGTAGTTGTCCCCGTCGAAAACGATCTCACACTCTCGACACCGTTCTTCAAGTCAATTGGCTCGAGCCGAACAACGAATCCACTCTGGAAGCCCAAGCTTCTGCTGAATCATCATGGTCAACAGATTGTTACAAACCTGTTTACCGACAGCTCCACCATCCAGTGGTACGAGACGCTCCTCAACGTCCCGGGTGCCAAGCAGACCCGGGTGAGCAGCGTTCGGGATAAGTACAACCTGTGGACCCGATCCAAGA
>JBGTAO010000182.1:0-4754 GCA_041749835.1 Gemmata sp.
GTGTGAACACACTCGCTATCGTCGCTTCGGCCGCCTTCGCTGGGGGCAATCTGCTTATAGGCTTGTCGATGGGCGCCTATTGGATGAGCCTCACCCCGCTTGAGTTCATGAACGGGTTCTGGCCGTTGTTCGTCACGTTCCTCAACACGATCTTGCCGCTGTTCGCGTTGACTCTGGTGGGTTTAATTCTGTCCGCGCGACTCGACTGGGGTGAAGTTCGTCTGCGACGACTGTGGCTGATCGCTATTGGTTGCTATGTCGTCACTTCGCTGATCACCCTCGGCTATCACCTGCCCGAGAACCTGAGACTTCGGGAAGCACTGTATACCGCGGAAGAAGCGGCCGCTGTGCGGCGAACCTGGCTGCTTTGGCATATCCCGCGTGTGATTTTGGCTTTCGGAATCCCGCTGGTCGCTCTCCGCGCGGTGTTTAGCCGTTACGACAACCCAGGCGAGTCGCCGCTTGAGACTATGGAGTTAACATGAGCCTGGTTGTCGTTTGTGGCGGGAGCGGGATGGTTGGCCGAAAGCTAATTGGGATCCTTGAGAAAACAGCTCATCGGTACGCGGTCGTCGGACGCGACCCGTCCCTCTTACGCGGTGAGTTTCCTCGGGCGGAACGATGTGAGTCTTGGGACCAGTTCAGCAAAGGCGAAGCCGACGATATCGCGACGATCGTCAACCTTGCTGGAGCAGGCGTCACCGACAAGAGGTGGAGCCCGGCTTACAAGAAGACAATGAAGGATAGCCGGCTTAGGAGCACCGCGGCTTGTGCGGATGTCTGTGTTGCGAATCCGAAAATCCACTTGCTGAGCGCTTCGTCGATTCACGCCTACGGCATCTACCCAGATGATCACCCGCCATTTACCGAGGCCGACCGCGACCGCAGAACGGGCGAATGCTTTCTCCAGAAGTTGATCGACGACTGGGAAGAAGCGACGAGGCCCGCGAGCAACGCCGGGTCTCCAGTCACCTTGCTGCGGATTGGGGTCGTTCTCTCGCTTGAAGGAGGAGCGTTGCCAGCACTCGCCACTCCGTTCAAGTTTTTCATGGGCGGCCGAGCGGGCATCGGCAAACAAATCATGCCTTGGATCAGCCTGCGTGACCTGGCAAGCGTCATCGCCTTCCTCATCAACCGGCCCCAGCTCGTGGGGCCGGTCAACGTTGTCGCCCCCAATCCGTGCACCAACGCGGAGTTTGCTCAAGCATTGGGTCGGGCCATGCACCGCCCAGTATGGTTGCCGTTGCCGGCGACCGCCGCCCGGTTGATCATTGGCGAAGCCGCCAACGAACTCGTGCTGACTGGTCAGCGAGTGCTACCGGCGAAGCTCTTGGAGGCTGGCTTCGAGTTCAGCGACCGAGAGATATCTGAGTGCCTTGATCGCTTAATGGCGTCATAGCCCCTTTAGTCTACCCCGCGGCAATACGAACTAGGTCGATGATGGATGAATGCAATGCGAGCGCGCCGACCCCTTTCAGAAAAAGTTCAATAGCCATCCCGCCGCCCCGACTCGCTTGTTCTCGAATAGCCCTACGGCTCCAGCGCCGCAGGGCTTTCGGTTTGTTCAGTTGTGGCTACAACACCTCGTGACGACTCGCAATTAATCCCCTTGGAGAACCCTTCCCGATGATCACACGAATCGCCGCCATGACCGTGGCCGGCTTTGTCACGTTCCTGGGAACATTCGTTGCGGAGAGCCCGACCGCACGCATAACGGCACAGCCTGCACAGGCTGAGGCACAGCCCGGCGCTCAGGCACCAGTCGCCTTGTCTTCGTGGAAAGACGGGAAGGCGAAGCAATCGATTATCGACTTCGTCACCCGAGTGACCACGAAAGGTGGCCCGGACTTTGTTCCGGTCGCCGAACGCATTGCCGTGTTCGATAACGATGGTACGCTCTGGGCCGAGAACCCGGTGCCATTCCAACTGGTGTATGCGCTCGATACGCTCAAGAACCGCGCGGCCAAAGATCCCAAGCTCGCAGAAGACGAGATGGTGAAAGCGGCTCTCACCGGCGACTTCGCCAAGCTTCTGGCGGGGGAACACCACGATGGGTTGATGCGCATCCTCTCGCTGACTCACGCCGGCATGACCACCGACGAATTCGCTGCCAGTGTGAAGCAGTGGCTCGCGACCGCCAAGCACCCCAAATTCGGCAAACCCTACGATCAGCTCACCTACCAGCCGATGCAGGAACTGCTGACTTACCTGCGGGCCAACGGCTTCAAGACGTTCATCGTGTCCGGTGGTGGTGCCGACTTCATGCGGGTGTTCGCCGAACAAGTTTACGGAATTCCACCTGAACAAGTTGTCGGTTCCACGTCGCGCACCAAGTTCGAGTTACGTGACGGTGGCCCGGTCCTGATCAAAACGCTCGACCACCTCTTCGTGGACGACAAAGCGGGCAAGCCGCCGGGTATCCACCAGTTCATTGGTCGGCGGCCCATCGCCTGCTTCGGCAACAGCGACGGCGACCTGCAAATGATGCAGTACACCACGATCAAGAACCCGCGAGCGAGTTTCGGGCTGATCGTTCACCACACCGACGCCGACCGCGAGTATGCCTACGACGCCAACCCCAAGGGTTCGGGCAAGCTAGTAGAAGGGCTGAAGGAAGCGCCCGAACGCGGTTGGACGGTTGTCGATATGAAGAATGATTGGAAGACGGTCTTCGCGCCCGAGAAGTGACCGCGCGGTCCATGCACTATGCTGCAGCTATGACTGAACCCACAGCGCCATTGCCCCGGTTCCTTCCACTCTTCGGGATCGCGTTGTTGGTGCGGTTGGGCACCATCTTGCTGGGGCTATTCCTGGCTGCGGGTCCGCCGCATTTGCAACCCGACGATGCGGCTGCACTCGAGTTGGGGGAGCAGATCCGATCGAGTTCGGCGGCGCGAATTGAGCCGTGGTTCCGCTGGGATGCCGTCTGGCTGGTGAACATCAGTCAGAACGGGTATGCAGAAGCGCGGAACAAGGATGGCCGCCTGGGTGTGGCCTTTCTCCCCGCCGTTCCGATGGTGATGGCAATCGGCAGTGCGTTGGGCTTGAACCCGTATTGGTTCGTCTTGATCGCAGCAAACATTGCGGCAGCAGCGGGTGCAGCGGTGTTGGCGCAAGTGGCCACGCGACTCACGAACGATCGCCAGACCGGAATCCGGGCCTTCGTGCTTCTCCAGTTCTTCCCATCGGCCTTCTTTCTCTCGGCACCCTACAACGAAGCGTTCGGTTTACTCTTCATGATGCTCGCCCTGGCAGCGTGGTTGAATCGGCGTGCAGGGTGGGCCGGGGTATTCGCGGCGTTGGGGTCGCTGGCACGGATGACCGGTGTGGCCGTTGGTGTAGCCGCGCTCGTGGGCTGGCTGTGTTATGATCGCACACGCTCCGGCTTGCGGCGGGCGGTGATTCTGGCAGTGGGGAGCTTTGCGGGGCTGGTGCTATTCTGGTGCTATCTCGGGTGGGCGGTGGGCGACCCACTTGCGGGGCTCAAGTCGCAAGCGGCCTGGGGTCGCCGCAGCCTGGCGATCGAGAACCCATTGTATGCGATCGAGTCGATTTACGATCCGGTGTTACCGCATTGGGGCGAAGCGTTCGTGGTGCTGACCTTTGCTGGGCTCGGCATCCGTTCGTGGCTGCGGCGTGGTGCCTTCTGGGGCTTGCTCACGCTCTTGCCGGTGGCGCAGATGATGCTCTCGGGAACTTTTCTCAGTGGGCACCGCGTGATTCTTGCAGCGATCCCGGGTTTCATTGAACTGGCCGATGTGCTCCGTAACCGCATGCTGTACTGGGCGACCCTGGCGGGCTTCGGCATCGCGCAGTTCATCCTGTTGAACCGCTATGTGCACTGGTTGTTCGCGGGGTAATCACGCCGCTTGAGCGGCAACCTGCTCGGCCCGTAATTCGGCGCAGATCGTGGTGTTCAACACGTCTTCTAGGCGAGCCAGCGCTCGCGCCACATTCGCGCCATCGAGTACACGGTGATCGTAAATGAGACGCACATCGAGCGTGCCATCCGCAGCCAGGATGCCGTAGTTCAGGGTGAGTGTGAGCGGTGAGAGCGGATGCAGCGAGGCGGCACCGAGGGCAGAATAGGTGGACAGGCCAAACGTGCCAAAGTAGTTGGTTCGGGAACGGGGCAGGTTTAGCGCGAGCCACCAGAGCAAGCGGCGAATGGGTCGCGGGCAGCGGCCCAAACGGATCGCCCGGCGGAACTCCTTCACTTCCGTAAGCGGGCAGATTGCCGCATCCCGAATCCGCTGGCTGATCGCGGTCAGCGCCGTCGCCTCCGGGTTGGCGATTCGCAACGTGAAGACGGCCTTCTCGCCTTCGTAGTCGCGCTCCACCAGGATGTTGGCGACACTGACGGGGTATTCGTAAAGCCGATGCCAGGGGAACTTGAGATAGCTCCGGCGCAACTCGGGAAACTCAACGGCCACCAGAGCCAGCGCCTTGGCAAACAGTGCGGGCCAACTTTCGGCTCACCGCATTGCCTCGGCTGCGCCTACCACTTTTGCGCAGGTGTTTGGGGTTTCTGCTCTTTCCGTAAAGCCCGATATTGCCCATCAAATAGGCCAATACATACCCCTTAAATCGGATGTGTTTGTCCGCAGCCAAAACAATGTGCGCTTTTCAGGGCAATCGGTGAAGGCTCAGTTTGCCGAGTTTGCCCGCGCGGCTCGTATGGCCCGTTTTTCGGGTTTGGGCGTGAGTAAAAACAACGTGACCGATGGCCATCATACCTTGATGTACCAATTTGC
>JBGTAO010000183.1:0-10839 GCA_041749835.1 Gemmata sp.
GAACTTTCTGAAGTTCCGCAGCCGTCCAGACGTAGAACTCGCCCTCGACGCCGTTGCTATCCGCATCCAGCGCCGAGTAGAACGCACCATCGAGCGAGGTCATTTCTCGCTTCACGAACTGCAGCGTTTCGGCCACGACCCGCTTGTACAGTGGGTTCGGGTCGGCCTTGTAGGCCTCGCTGTAAAGTTCGACCAGTTGCGCATTGTCGTAGAGCATCTTCTCGAAGTGGGGAACGGTCCAGGTTCGCTCGGTGCTGTAGCGGTGGAACCCGCCGCCGAGGTGATCGTAGATGCCACCTTCGGCCATCTTCCGGAGCGTGAGCTGCACTGCCCTGGCAAGCTCTTCTTGCCGCGGCTTGCCCGCTTGTGTCAGGAGAAACCCCCAGACGGTGGGCCGTGGGAACTTGGTGCCGCGGAACTGCCGCGCCTTGCTACCAATACCGCCATGCTCGGGATCGATCTCGAACGCGCTCGCCGCATCGGTTACCAGATCGCGTTCCAACGAAATCAGTGGAACACCAAGTGCGTTGCGATCGAGTGCCAGTACCGTGCGCCGGGCGATCTCGTCGGCCTGATCCATCAGTTCCTTGTGCTTGGCCTGATTCAGTTCCATTACCCGCGCGAGGATCGATTTGAACCCCGTCATCGTGTCGTCGCCCACCTTCTTGTCGTCGGGCGGGAAGTAGGTGCCACCGAAGATTGGTTTGCCTGCAGGTGTCAGGAACATGCTCAGGGGCCAACCTCCTTGTTGGCCGGTCACATTCAGCGCGGTCATGTAAATGTCGTCGATATCGGGCCGTTCCTCGCGGTCCAACTTGATGCAAATGAAGTTGGCGTTCAGGATCTTGGCGATCTCGGCGTTCTCGAACGATTCGCGCTCCATCACGTGGCACCAGTGGCAGGAGCTATATCCAATCGAAAGAAAGATGAGTTTCTTCTCTTTGCGAGCACGTTCGAACGCTTCTGGCCCCCACGGATACCAATCGACTGGATTGTGCGCGTGCTGCAGCAGATACGGGCTACTCTCCTTAGCCAGGCGATTCGGCTTTCCCTTTGGCTGCGGCTTCTTCCCGTCCGAATTCTCCGCCACTCCGGCGGAACACGCGAGCACTGTGGCAAAGAGCGTGAATAGTAATGCCAATCGAAGTTGCATGGTGATCCTCCTGGCGGCACCGGTCATGATACGCAAACGGCAGGATGTGACAGAACCGCGACACCCCGATTCCCAACGCCTAAGGGCATCGCTTTCCTCACATCTCACGCAGCGAGCCTGTTATAATTCCCTTAACAAGCTGAACCGAAGCACTGACTGCCCGGAGTGATCATGGGGACTCGCAACGTCTTCTCCGCAATTGGCGGATTTCTGATCCTGGCTTGTGCCAGCACGACAGTTGCAGTGGCCCAGGATCCGGATGCGAGCGCGGCAACGGCGAAGAAGCAGCGTGCCGCCATCGCAACCTGGCTGAAGAAAGCTGACTTTTCGGATGCGGTGGTCGCCGAAACGCCGCGCTTCTACGTGATCAGCCCGTCGCTGACACCGGAGAAGGCCAAATCGCTGGGGGCCACACTGGACAAACTGGTGCCCACGGTCAGGAAGTCGCTGCAGTTGGACGAGAACGAAGAACTCGTGAAGGGGAAGCTTGCCGTATATGTTTTCCCCGAAAGCCGCGACTTCAAGTCGTTCATGCGGTCGGTGCTGATGGTGCAACCCGATGGCGTTCACTTCGCGCTGCGGTCGGACGAACCCGCCGTTATCGATCCGGTGGCACTCTCGGGTAAAGCGACAGAAGCTGATCTGGTCCACAATACCGCAAGCGTGGTCAGTGAAGCGTTCTTGTTGTCCCGCGCTGGAACGGCCAAGCTTCCGAGCTGGCTGAGTGAAGGATTTGGCCGCGTGACCGCGTTGCGTGTCGAGGGGGTGAACAGCAAGCGGTATCAGGCTTACAAGTCACAGGCAAAGGCCGCAGTCACGGGTGTGCGAACTGGCAAACCGCCAGCGCTGATGGACCTCTGGGCTGAATCGCGCCCGGCCAACGCCGATCTGCTCGCCAATAGCTTCGCGGAGTTCCTCGCCTACAGCCCCGTGAGCAAGGATTTCTCGCGTGTCGTGGCTGGTTTTCGCCCGAATGAGAACGGCGATGCGCCCTCGGTGCCGCAAGCGTTCGAAGCAGCGGGCTGGAAGGAGCTACCGATGCTGGAAGCGGCCTGGCGCAAATGGGTCGTGACGGGCCGATAACAACTCCGACACCGCACATCCATCGGAGGCCCACCTTCCCGTTCCGGGGTGGTGGGCCTCCTGCTTTTCCCCAACCGGGTTGTGACACTCCGAGCGGATATCCGGGGTATTCAGAACACTGTGCAGCAAACAAACATGTCAGAATCCATTACTCGTGTCCGCTCTCAAAACATCCACTACGTTATTCTTAATAGGCCTATTGCGCGCGAGCCGCGCCGGCCCCAGACCTGATCCGGGAGAGTCGTCCGATGGCGCGCAAACGCAGTTCAACGTCGAAACCCCAAAAACCCGCTTCTACGAGCGGGACCAAGACCACAGACGGCCGCACCATTGCCGACGAACTCACGGACCGGTTACGCGATCTCATCATCAAAGGCGTACTCGACGCAGGTGACGACCTGACCGAGGAGAAACTGCGGGAATGCCTCGCACAGGATGGGTATGACCGCAAGTTCTCCCCCTACCCGTTGCGGCAGGCCTTGGTGAAGCTCGAGAAAGAAGGCTTTGTCGAAATCAAACCGCAAGCCTGGACACGGGTTCGCTACTACAACCGCAGCGAACTGGGGGCGATCTGGGATAGCCGGGCGGTACTGGAAGAGTTCATCGCTTGTCAACTGGCACGGAAGCCCAAGGTCACACTGGGGCCTGCGGTGGACCTGAACCAGGAAATGAAAGCGATCGCCGAGAAGTATGATCGCCGCCAGACCAGTGCCACTTACATGCCTCCCACACCAGAAGATCAACATCGCTTCGTGGAACTGGATGTGCAATTCCACGACTCACTGGCCAAGGCCGCGGGTTACGAGTTACTCGCCGAACAGCTCCAAACGCTGCGACTGCGGTTGCACCAAAAGGTGTTCCCCGAACTGTACTCGGATGTCACGCGGATGCGGGCCGTCGTGACGGAACACTTCGAGATCCTGGAATCGATTTCGCCAGGTGTAACGGGCGTGGAACCGTCGCGAACGGCCACTTTCCCCGTCATCAACGATGTACAACTGGCTATACGCAACCATCTGCGGAACTCGGCCAAGCGCTGGAAGATCGAAAGCGAACTAAAGTACCGCAACGCCGAGAACAAGCGCGACTTCATTTTTGATCTGCCCGATGTCTACGATCCCAAGCAAACCAAGGCGGTGTCCGAAACACACATTTACACCATGCGGATCGCGCTGGAACTGGCCGCCGTGGTCGAGTTGTGCCAGCAGAAAGCCCGCGACCTGAGTTCGGTCGAGCAGTTCAACCGGGAAATGGAGATCCTATCGGCCAACTGTACGGGGCGTCGCCCAACAAAGGAAGAAGCCACGGCGTTCATCAATCTGGATATCGGGTTTCACTCCGCACTCGCCTTGTTGAGTGGGTTGATTTTCGCCCAAGCGGGCATTCAGCACACCTGGAGTCGACTCTCGCGCGAGCTGCGGCAGCAACTGATCGAGAATGACTGGCACATGGGAAAGGTCGTCGAAGAGCATGCCGAAGTGATCACTCAACTGCGGAACTGCATGAAGTCCGGTAATCCCGATGACGCGGTTGAGGCCATGCGTAAGCACCTCGTGGCCGCACTAGCTCGCAAGCAGGGCAAGACCAAAGCGGGTGCCAACTCCGAGAAGAACTCGACCACCGACGCAAGCCAGAAACTCACCACCCTGACGAACAAGATGGCCAAGTGGGTCGCGAACAAGGAATAGAAACTGCGTGCCCGCAGATCTGAGATTACCACTGACATGTTAGATTAAATCTTTTTTACTTGACCCAGAAAGACACGATGTTACGATTCCAGTGTGGGGCCAATTCCTTGCCTCACATTGGAGGTTCTTATGACTACTTTCATCTCGCAGCTTGCGGCCAATTCGTCGAAGTTCCTCTTCGTTCGATTGCTCGCCACGTCCGAAGACCTCAAGGCACTTGAGGCACTGGTTCTCCAATCGCAGACGGAGCCAAGCGGCCCGGAACCCGACCCGGTGTTTGCTAAACTTATCAATAAACCCAGCTCGCTGGATGCCAAAGTCGCGCTCCAGCAACCGACCGAGTTCTTTTCCGAGTGGGCGATGCCCGCCTCGATTTGCGACGACTCCGCCGATGCGTGCGAACCAGGTTGCACGGCAGGTTGGGCTCCCGAAATGCCGACCTGCAGCAGTTCCGCCAGCACCTCCACTGCTGCTTCATCTCCAAATGGAAGTGAACCCATGCCACGCCAAGTCGTCATGATCCTGTGCCACGCAAGCTGTCAAAAGCCATCGGAGACCCTGAGCACCGCGCCGCCACCCACTGCTTGTACAAAAGTGGAATGGCTCCGCGATCTCTTCGTGATTGATGAGCTTTGTTCGGATGAGTTCCTCGACAAAGTGGCGGTACTCGAACTGACGGCCGGTGAACTGGAGCAACTCCCCCGCTTGATTCGTCGGCAGGCCGCACATTGTGGCATCAAACTGACCCGAATTCAGAAGACCACACTCTTCAAGCTGGAAGATCTCTCCGAGACGCTGAACGCAACGTACGACGAGTACGATCGGGAGTTGCTCGAATCGATTGGCGGGGAATAACGCCATGACAGTCGGGGAACGCTGAGACGCCGGGAGTTTTCTCCCGGCGTCTCTCATTTTGTGCTGGGGCACAGTTCTGGGCGAGCGTGGAAACCAAGTGTCCAGTCAGAGCGACTCACGTGTACCAGGGCGGTGTGATGAGCCAAAGCAACTCACCGGTGGCTTTCCCGGGTTCGCCCCGAAAGCGGAGGCAGGCCGCTGCCGCCTTCGCCAGCGCGATTGTTCCCGGGGCAGCACCAATCAGCCATTCCAGATACACACCCAGGTCGGGCATGTGGCCAACCGCAGCGACGGATTTCTCGTCACGGGATGGCGTTCGGAGGCCACGCGGCTGCACATTTGCCAGGAATTCCGAGAGCTTAACCGGCTTGAGCCGTTCCAGGCCAAGTTCATCGCAGGTGACCGGGCGATTCCCAGGCTGCCAGACCTGCAGCAACTCAACAGCGCTTTGATGCGCTCGAACTAATGGGCTGGCCGTCACCGTATCGACCGAGATTTGCAATCGGGTAAATGCTTCAGCCAACTTTTGGGAATGGGCATGACCGCGTGGCGTGAGCGGGCGATCAAAATCACGAGCAATTCCCGGTGTGGTGAGTGGTTCGGCCTCAGCGTGGCGGATGAGGTAGAGCAGCATCTCAGACTCCTTCCGCTGCAATAAACGAGTGGGTGCAGAGACCTTTCACTGAAACCTCGCGCTGGCTGCCCTTCCGAATGAGGGCACAAAGTTCTACATTACAGAGAGCGCTTGATTCCTCCAGCCCGAGTTGATGCGAACCCGATCTATGAAGCGGAATGATATCCGGAATGTTGCCGTCATTGCTCACGTTGACCACGGCAAAACGACACTTGTCGACCAGATGCTCCGGCAATCTGGGCTGTTTCGTTCCGAGGAGCTGGATAAGCTCGTGGGAGGACAGCACGGCCTGATCATGGATTCCGATGACCAGGAGCGTGAGCGTGGCATCACAATTCTGGCGAAAAACTGCGGCATTCGTATTGGGGATGTGAAGGTCAACCTCATCGATACGCCGGGCCACGCCGACTTCGGTGGCGAGGTCGAACGCGTGCTCAAGATGGCCGATGGTGCATTTGTTCTGGTCGATGCCGCGGAAGGGCCATTGCCACAAACGCGGTTCGTGCTCCGCAAGGCATTCGCCGCAGGGCTCAAGCCGATTGTTGTCATCAACAAGATCGATCGCCCCGATGCCCGCATCGACGACGTCCACGCCTTCATGTTCGATCTCTTTATCGAACTCGGTGCGACCGACGAACAGGCGAACTTCCCCGTGATCTACGCCAGTGGTCGCGCCGGCGTGGCCACCACCGATATGAAGGTGCCGCCACTAGACCTTCGCCCGCTATTCGATGCCATCCTCAACAACGTACCCGCACCGTATGTCGATGAAACGGCACCTCTGCAAATGCAGGTGATGGCGCTGCAGTACTCGGAATTCGTGGGAAAGATCGTGATTGGTCGCGTCTTCGCTGGCAAGATTCGCAAGAACCAAAAGGTCACGATTGTTCGGCAAACCGACGCCTCCACATTCAACGACACGGTGGTGCAGGTGCTCGAGTTCGATCGCCTGGCCAAGCGCGAGGTCGAAGAAATTCACGCGGGCGATGTCTGCGCGGTCGTCGGTCTCGATGACGCCGAGATTGGCGATACGATCTGTGAATTCGATAAGCCCCGAGCGATGCCGCCGCTCACGATCGATGAGCCGACACTCGATATGGTCTTCCGCGTCAACGATTCACCGTTTGCCGGTCAAGACGGTAAACCGCTGACGAGCCGGGAGCTGCGCGATCGACTCGATCGGGAACTGCACCACAATGTCGCACTGCGGGTTCGCCCGGGCGACCGTGAGAGCGAGTTCTTCGTCTCAGGTCGGGGCTTGCTTCACCTGGGTGTACTGCTGGAAACGATCCGCCGCGAAGGGGGCGAGTTGACCGTCGGGAAGCCAAAGGTCATCATCAAGGAGATTGATGGCCAGAAGCAGGAACCCTACGAACACCTCGTCGTAGAAGTGCCCACCGAACACCACAGTTCCGTGATCCGCCTTGTGCTGGAGCGGCAGGGCGACTTCCAGAAGATGGAGAACCACGGCGTCAGTACGCAACTGGAGTTCTTCATCCCCGCGCGTGGGCTCATTGGTCTGCGGACGCGCGTGCTCACGTCCACGCAGGGCACGGCGATCATGCACCATAACTTCCACGAATACCGGCCGGTCAAGGGCACATTACCCGGCCGAGCCACAGGTGTGTACATCTCCAAGGAAACATCGAAGGTAACCGCCTATTCCACCGAAGATCTCTCGGGCACCCTGTTTGTTTCCCCGCAAGACAATGTGTACGAGGGACAGGTGGTCGGCGAGCATGGCCGTGATAACGACATGGTGGTGAACGTGACCAAGCCGAAGCCGCTGACCAACATGCGAGCTTCCGGTAGCGACAAGGCCGCAGTCTTGAAGCCACCGCGTGAGTACTCGATGGAGATGGCACTGGAATATATCGAGGACGACGAGTTGGTGGAGATCACGCCGTCGTCGATCCGCATGCGCAAGCTGTATCTGAAGGAAGCGGACCGGAAGAAGCAATCGCGGCACAACACCTGATCGTATTGAGTCCGACGTAGCAGTCAGCACCGCGTTTTGCCGAACCAGTGGCCACACCCGGGACGAGAGTACCCCCGACAGGATTTGAACCTGTGACCCCCGGTTTAGGAAACCGGTGCTCTATCCACTGAGCTACGGGGGCGATTCCCTTCACTTATACCGCACCGGACACGCCCGACCAGCTAGAAGTTCGCCGGGAGCACCGATGTATTCGTTCGTTCTCGTTGCGCTCACGTTGCAGGCACCTCCCGAAGCGAACACGTTCGTTGTAACCTCCCCATCACTTGAACCCGAGACAGGCGCGCTCCTGGGTTTAACTGCCGAGTTCACGGCCACTCTGGCCCAGCGCCTCGGTCGCTCCGACGTGAAGGACGTTCTGTCGCTCCGGCGTCCCGATCAGCCACTTCCCGCGTGGCCCACAGGCCCCCAGATCATCACAACCACTGGCGACCGCATCGCCGGGCAAATCGTGGGTGGGAACGAGCGATCGGTCCGCTTCCGCCCCACTGGTTTGGTCCTGCTTCCGGATGAAGCGTGGCAGATTCCCTTGGGGTCCATTGCGGCGATCTGGTTTGAGACGACACCCGCCGAGACACCGCTGGACCCGGCGAACTACGAGTGGGCTGCACAAAATCGTAACCGCGATGTCTTGCAACTCCGGAACGGCGACAGTATCCGGGGCGTCCTCTCCGGGCTCGATGCTCAGGCGACCAAGCCCACGTTTTCGTTTCGACCCGATCAAGGAGCGGCACGGAAACTGTCATCCGAAGAGCTCACTGCGATCGTGTTCAATCCTGCGCTGGCCCGGTTCAAGAAGCCGAAGGGGCCGTACTCTCGCCTGGTCCTCGCCAACGGCTCGCGCGTGCATCTGCTGCAACTCACCATTGCCGACAATCGGGTGACGGGTGAAACGTTGTTTGGGCAGAAAGTGGAACTTCCGCTCGCCAGTATTCTCGCAGTTGATGTGCTGCAAAGTCGTGCGGATCAAGTTGGCGATCGGAAGCCCAAGAAAGTCGAACAAGCCGGTTTCCTCGGTGTGGTGTGGCCATGGGCGGCGAACCGTTCGGCTCGCGGATCTCAGTTGCAGTTACCCACCCCGGGTGGCGTCTCCACGTTCGATAGCGGCATCGGCACCCATCCCCGCACTGTGTTGACTTACGACCTCGGTGGGAAATATCAGCGTTTCGAAGCACTCGTGGGGATCGCCCCGGAGAGTGCGCTTCGGAGCCGGGCCGCTGTTCGAATCGTTGTGGATGGCCAGGTTCAGAAAGTGCCCGGTCTGGATCTTCTGGCACCGGGGGACGCTCTTCCAGTGCGGATCGAGTTGCAGAACGCCAAGGAACTGGTGCTCATTACCGATTTCGCACCGGGTGGTGAAGTGCCAGCCGATATCAACTGGGCCGATGCCCGCCTGATTCGCTGACGGACCGGTAATTGCACCTCCCGCCCAGCCGGGCTTTACACCCTGCCCGCCGATACGCCACAATTACCACACCAACTGGCCGCCTGAACCGCGGCAACATTCCAGCAGATCCCCGGCAAGGAGGCCAACCCGTGGGGTTCCCACTCTGGCTCACGAAGTTCCTGGTTCGTACCCGTCTGGCTGGCTTCACGCCTCGTGGTCGGCGACTGACCGACGGCGGTACTCGCTATCTGCGGTACTATTCCGATCGCGTACTCGGTGCGCCGGTCGAAGAACTGCTGGACCCCGCGTATCTCCCGGACACACCCGGGCCTGATGTCATCGATCTGAATGGTGCGGCGCTGCGTTCCGAATCGGGCATCAGCCTCGGTCGGTTCACTGCCGAGCGGCGTGGCAATCCGCCCTACGCTGGTTTGCTTGAGCTGCGAACAGCTATTGCCGCCCGCGAAGTTCAAGTGAACGGTCGGAGCGTGAACCCCGAGACCGAAGTGCTGGTCACGCATGGTGCAACCGGGGCACTGGCCACCGTGTTCGATGCCTTCGTCAACCCCGGCGATCGCGTCGTGCTATTCGATCCCTGTTCCCCGCTCTTCTCACTTGGGGCGAAGTCGCGGCGTGCGACCGTTCGCTGGGTGCCCACCTGGACCGAAGATGGTCGCAGCCGGTACCTGGCGACCAACTTCGAGAAGGCGATGCGCGGGGCCAAACTCCTGGTCCTCGCGGACCCGGCCAATCCTACGGGTGGTTGTCTTGCGGAAGAAGATCTTGATCATATTGCCTGGATCGCAGCCGCTTACGACGTGATCGTGGTGGCCGATACTTCATTCACTCGCTTCCGATTCGAGCCCGCGAATCAATCACTGGCAGCGTTGCCCGGAGCGGAGCAGCGAATCCTGACGATCGGTTCCGTCACACAGGAGCACGGTCTGGGCTCCCTGCGAGTCGGCTGGATGGCCGGGCAACGCCACCTGGTGCGAGCCTGCCAGCTCGTGCAAAATGTGAACGCACCACTGGTGCCTGCGGTCTGCCAACAGGCCGCATCACGGGCGTTGTGTGAACCGGATGATCGCTTTGCGCAGGAAACCGATCGCCTCCAGGGCAAACGCGATGATGCAGTAGATCGACTGAGTTCCCTGGGGCTCGAATTGGATCGACCGGGCGGCGGGCTGTTTCTCTGGGTGCCGGTTGCGGCATTGGGGATTGATGGCCGCACGTTTGCCGAGCGGTTGTACCGCGAGGAACAGGTGCTGGTGAGCCCAGGGTGTGCGTATGGGCCAGGTGGCGCGGGTCACATTCGCATCAGCCTGGCAGGCGACGAAGGGCGATTCCGGGCCGGGCTCTCACGCATCGCTTCATTGGTGGCGCGGCTAAAGACCCCGAACCCAACCCAAGTGGAGCCACGCGAAGACTCCCCAGCAACGATCGAGGCAGGCGTTCCCGACGGCGAAGTGGTCGAAACGACTGCCGAGGCGCGACCGACGTTCAGCCGCGTGTGAACCGGCAGTTTGAAACTTGTGAACAGCAACGGCTCGTGGAATCCTGTTTCTCACAGGTGATCCACGAGCCGTGCGACTTTCGAGTGGCTGCAATCCCGCGAGCGCTCACACGAGATCAGCGACTTCCGCCCACCTTTGCACCGAGAGTGGCATGCACTTCGGCCGAGGCACGTACGATGATGGACATGCTCGGGAAGTGGAAGCTGATCGTGCAGGGGCCGCCGCGTTCCTTCCAGGAAAGGGGATCGACGGAACTGGTAATGGCCTTAATGATGGTATCCACGTTGGCCATGGTTTGTTGAAAGTCGATGTATGGTCCCCAGGTGAGCGTTCCGGCGAACGGCCCGACGCCCTGCACAACATCGCCGAGGTAATAAACTCGAGTCACGAGCAGATCGCGAGCCTTTTCGACTGTCACCACTTGAATCGCTTCATCCTTCACGACAAAGGTGAGCCCTTGGGCCGCTAGCACCTGACGTAGCACGGTACGAGCGGAGATCCCATTGGCCTGAAGCGTGGCCCCCTTCTG
>JBGTAO010000184.1:0-8962 GCA_041749835.1 Gemmata sp.
GTAGCCAGAGTCAATTGTCTTCTGGGGTGTAATCACAGGCGACCGGCCTGGTATTGCTGATAGCCCTGATCCAAGGAGTGGTTTGATGGCAGCAGGTTCTCCGGCATTCCGAGCTCGAGTCAAGCCACTCCGGATCACCCGCGGCGAGTGGGCCCTTTTGCTGGTGCTCGTGGCGATCCACTTCACGCACATGGTCGATTTTGTCATCATCATGCCGTTGGGTGCCCGGCTGATGAGCGAACTGAGTATTTCACCCGTTCAGTTCGGCTGGGTCGTCTCGGCTTACGCGCTTGCGGCTGGGGTCGCGAGCTTACTGGGTAGCCTGGTGATGGATCGTTTCGATCGCAAATCATTACTATTGAGCATGTATGCCGGGTTCACGCTGAGCACTCTCTGTTGTGGCCTGGCACCCACCTATTCCTGGTTGCTCGCAGCACGAATCCTGGCAGGTGTTTTTGGAGGTTTGGCTGCGGTTTCGATCATGGCCGTCATCGGCGACGTGTTCCCTGTCGAAAAGCGTGGCCGGGCCACGGGTGCCATCACATCAGCGTTCGCTGTCGCGTCGATCGTGGGCCTACCACTGGGGTTGTTACTGGCGGAGTGGTATGGCCGTGGTGCTCCCTTCGTCGCGCTCGCCGCGATGAGTGCATTGGTTTGGGTGATCGCTGCGTTTCGACTGCCACCGATAAGAGAACATCTGAAAGCAACTCGTCGCAGTGCCCGGGCGGAATTCCTGGCTGTCATCCGGGAACCGAATCACCAGCGTGCTTTCCTCTTCTCCTTCTTTCTGGTGCTGGGCACCTTCACCGTTGCCTCGTTTATTGCTCCTTACTTCTCAGCCACCAATGGTTGGAGTGAAGCCGACCTTGCCGTGATCTATCTTTCCGCCGGTGTGTGCACGCTGATCGGAATGAACATCGTGGGCAACCTGGCCGATCGAGTGGGGCGATTGCCTCTTTTTCGGGTGCTGGCTGGATCGGCACTGGTAATGGGGCTTGTTGTCACGAACCTGCCCCAAACACCGATTTGGGTTGCAGCTTTGGCTCTGAGTGGCTTTATGGTGTTTGCGGCTGGGCGAATTGTCCCCGCACAGGCGATGATGCTCGGCGCAGCTCAGCCACGAGTTCGTGGGGCGTTCATGAGCTTGAACACCGCTGTGCAACATCTCGCAACTGGGTTGGCTCCGGTCATTGCCGGATCACTCATCACCCAGACTCCTGACGGAAAGATGACTGGCTTCCCGGTCGTTGGCCTGGTGGCTGCACTTGCCGCAGCGATCGCCCTGGTGCTCGCGGGTTGGATTCGGCCAGCCAGTCAGTTGTTGGAATCGCCGCCTGAAACGGTGATACTTCACGAGCCAAAGCCCGGGCCAATGGTACAAGAAACCATCGCGGTGTAGCCAACCGGAAGTCGTGGAGTATCATCCGCCGCCGTCAGCTTACTCTTGCTGGCGGAACCGCTGGAGAAGCAGTGTGAATTCCTGAGGTGGTGCGACTTCCCAGGTCATGAATTCACCCGTTTGCGGATGAACAAAGCCCAAGCTCGCCGCATGAAGCATGGGTCGGTTGGCTTGGCTATGATCGGGTAGCGGCCGCCCATTGATTGCACGATCGTAAACCGCTTCTCCACACAATGGTGTGCCCGTCTCACCGAGATGGATACGAATTTGATGAGTTCTGCCGGTTTCGAGCCGGCACTCTACAAGCGCTCCCGTCGGCCACGATTCGATCACTCGAACCAGCGTGACCGCTCGCTTGCCATCAGCCGGATTCTCAGTGGACGAACTGCCTCGTCGTCCATCGCCTCGATCACGTACCAGAACCGATTCCACACGCTTCTCGCGGGGAACACCACGAGTGAGCCCGAGATAACTTCGGTCCACGGTATGCTTTCGGAATTGCCGTCCGAGGTGTTCCGCCGCCGCCCGCGAACGAGCGAATACCACCAGACCGCTCGTATCGCGATCAATCCGGTGGACCGCAATCGGCGAGCGATCCGGCGTTCCCAATAGAGCGGGTAGCTGATCGGCGAGCGTTTTAGGCAGGTAGCTCTTGCCGCGGGCTCCGAACTCGGCCGCTTCCTCCTTGTGCCGCATCGTTGTCAGTCCGACTGGTTTGTTAACCACAATCACTGCATCGTCCGAATAGATGATTTCGATGCCAAACTCGTTTGATTCCGGTGAAACTGGCTCACGGGGCTTTCGTTTTTGCGCAGTAGCAGAAGCTGGCCGTGTCGGCTTGGGTTTAGCCGGGGTCGTCTTCTTGGGTCGATCCTCGGGCCGCAGTTCCACACTGCCAGTAGCCAACTCCACCTGCTTCCCCAGCTTGAGGCGGCGGGCCACATCCGTTTCAACCATGCCACTCACTTTGACATGACGCCGCTCCACGAGCCGCTTGGCTTGCGCCCAACTGATCCCGTAGCGGAGCTTGAGCACTGCGGCGAGCGTCTTTCCGTTTTCGCGGCGATCCACCACGAATTGAATTGGAGGCATGTTGCGTTCACTTTTCCAGTTGGAACGCCTTGGGATCGATCATCTCCAACGGCGTGTATTTCTCGACAGTTAGCTCGGCGACCTTCTTCCCATCGCGGGTGACAACCGAGCGAGTTGGTCGCGTGATCCCCTGAACGGTCTTGAACTCGCTATACGCTGTTTCGGTTTCGACTTCCCGGCTCGTCTCGGGATCGGTAGCCAGGTGTGCGATTCGGATCAGGTGGCCTGACCTCGGGTCGAAGCTCAACCGGAGATCTGGGAATCCTTTGGTCAGTACCAAAAACCCCGGAGAATCGGCGGCATTGACGGCTCGGGCCGGTTTGAGCGTGAATTTGCGGTCACTCACGAGCGGCGCGAGTTGAGCCACTTCGTTCAGCATCATGGCCAACTTGAGATCACGCAAATCGGCTTCGGTCAACACCACAAGCTGCCCATTGATCGTCTGCCGAGCCCCGTTCTCATTGACGACCTGAACCAACTCCCAGGGCTGATCATTCACCTTGCAGACGATACGCGAACGTAATTGTCCTGGCAGACTGTACGCATGCTCGAACTGGAATGTCGTCTCTTTCCCGGCAAACCACATCACGCCCGTGCCGACAATTCGGCCTGCGGGGAGTTTGGCCAGCACCTGCGTGCCACCGGCTGCCACGATCGCTGCTTTCACAAGCGCATCCGGGCGTTCTTCCCCATACAACGCCATGGGAAAGAATGCGACACTCATGACTGTCATCGTTTGCCAAGTCCGCATGTTCGGCCCTCGCACCTGAAGGTAGAATACGCAACTTGGCGCGGGAGGCGAAGATGAGATCGTTCCAGGTTCAAACGCAATAGCGCAATGAGTTCGTCGAAATCACCGAGCAGGTTCGTGCGATGCAATGCGCTTCGGGAGTGAGAACGGGATTCTGTGTCATTTATTGCCCACATACCACAGCCGCGCTCACCATTCAGGAGAATGCCGATCCGGATGTGGTGCACGATCTGTTACTTTGGCTCAATCAGCATATCCCCCGCGAACAGCGTGGATTCCGGCATGCGGAAGGCAACAGCGATTCGCATATCAAAAGCTCACTGATGGGGCATTCAGTAACAGTCCTGATCGAGAACGGGAGCCTTGTCCTCGGCACATGGCAAGGAGTTTACCTCTGCGAGTTTGATGGCCCACGTAATCGAACCGTAATGGTGCAAACATTCGGCAACAGTTGCGACGATAACGGGGAATAGTTGCCTCGAACGCAGTTGAGTATTTCGGCCAAGGGCTTTATTCTCAGCTGAGGCAGGCCACACTCGATCTGGTGCCCCTATGCAACTGATCGCCCCGGATATCTTGATCGAAGCTCGCGGCATGACGGAAGCCATGACCGGAACCATCTGTGTTCTGGGTGTGGCGCTCTGGCTCTTCGGCTGGCGCTGGCACCGCTTCTGGGTGGTTGCCGGGATCACGCTCGCAGCAGGGTTGTTGGGACTGAATGCCGGCCGGGCCGCGGGTGGCACTCAGATCATGGCCGTCGGAATCTTGCTCGCGGTCGCTGCCGGCATGATGGCCTTGGAACTGGCCAAGGTCTTTGCGTTCGTCGCAGGGGGTTGCGGAGCCTGGCTAGCTGTACAGTGGGTCTTTCCTCAGGCCCAGGAGTTGTGGGCCGTGTTCCTATCGGGTGGGCTGTTTGGCGTGTTGTTGTACCGGGTCTGGACCATGCTATTGACCAGTCTCGCTGGTGTTCTCCTTGCCGGGCATGCTAGTGTGCTTTTCGCGGAACAACTCGGTGGCATTGATGCCGTCCGTTGGGCGACAGACAATCAGGCCGCTCTCAATGGGGCAACAGTCGGGCTCGCGGTCCTCGGCATCCTGCTGCAAGCGATGTCGTCTTCAGAGGAGGTGCAACCAGCCCCAGCGGTTGAACTGCCCGCCAAAAAGAAAACGCCCAAGGTCAAGCATCTCGACAGCGATGATGTTGCTGAATCACCCAAAACCGAAAAGCCCGCACCTGCAGCCTGGTGGAAGAAGCGGCTTCAGTCACGGAAAACCGCTTGAGTCACAGCGTTTCTAGAGAAGCTTTCAATACACTGAGCGGACCACCTTCCAACAAAGGAGGAGCCCCATGCCGCTCGATCGTCGCCATTTCCTACAGAGTTCCATCACGCTGCCTTGGCTTGTCTCGCGGGATTTGGCTGCGAGCCAAGAACCCCCGAGCGGTTGGCCGAATTCTCCCTTCTTGAGCGGTAACTTCTTCCCTGTTCACAAAGAAACCGAACACGCCAAACTCAAAGTCGTCGGTGCCATCCCCGCGGAGTTGGACGGGCTATTTGTTCGCAATGGCCCGAACCCACAGTTTCCGCCAAAGGGGAACTACCACTGGTTCGATGGCGATGGCATGTTACACGCCGTTCGACTGCGCGAAGGAGCAGCCACCTATCGCAACCGCTATGTTCAGACAGCAGGGTTCGAGACAGAGCGGAAGGCGGGTCGTGCTTTGTTTGGCGGCATTCTCGACAAGCCCGATCTCAAGAAGGTCGCCGCGGGAGAGTCTCCCTTCAAGAATGCGGCCAACACGTCTCTGGTCTGGCATGCGGGCAAACTACTGGCACAGTGGGAAGGCGGTGAGCCCCATGCCATTCGTGTGCCGACACTGGAGACCGCGGGGTTACACTCCTTCAAGGGCAAGTTGAAACATGCCTGGAGCGCGCACCCGAAAGTCGATCCCAGTTCAGGCGAGATGATCGGCTACGGCTACGATATCAAGCCACCGTTTGTGAGCTTCAGTGTGGTGAATGCCAAAGGCGAATTGGTCCGTACCACACCGGTCGACCTCAAACGACCGACCATGATACACGACTTTGCCATCACAACGAATTACCTGATCTTCCCGGAGCAGCCTCAGACTTTCGACTTCAAGCGCGCGATTGCCGGCCAGTCCCCATGGTACTTTGATGAGAAGTTGCCCACTCGCCTGGGGCTGATTGCTCGAAAAGGTGAGACACCTGCACGTTGGTTCGAGGCGAAGCCAGGCTTCTTCTTCCACACTCTGAGCGCACACGAAGACGGCGACACCGTGGTCTTGCACGCCTGCCGATTTCCGCGCTTTCCGTCCGAACTTGGCTTTGGTGATACGCCAGCCAACAAAGAGCCGAACAAATCGGTGTTGTATCGGTGGGTCATGAACTTGAAGCGCGGGACACTGACCGAAGGGCCGATTGACGATCAGGCCACCGAGTTCCCGCGCATGAATGAGAGCCGAACTGGCATGAAGCACCGATTCGGTTACTGCGGAGAAGAAGGAGGCGACCTCTTCTCCGCTTACCGTAAGTTCGATCTGGATAAGGGCACGGTTATTCGCCACGAATTAGGAAAAGGACGAACGGGCGGTGAGGCCATCTTCGTTCCGCGCTCGGAAGCAACGATGGAAGATGATGGCTGGCTCATCACCTTCGTTTTCGATCAGGCCAACGAGAAGAGTGAGTTACTCATCCTCGAATGTCAGGACTTCACGGCGAAACCAGTTGCACGTGTCTTGTTACCCGTGCGTGTTCCCTATGGGTTCCATGGTACGTGGATTCCTGGCACGGAACTGGTGTCGGGTTGAGCAACGGCAAGTAGGCCATCACGCGCCGCATTGTGGCGTGTGATGACCGCGGCCAATACCGTAATAGCGAAAACCCAGTGTTTCCATTTGCCGCGTTTCGTAAATGTTGCGACCATCGAATATGACATGACCTGTCAATAATCGCTTGATCAGCTCGAAGTCCGGATTCCGGAACTCTTGCCACTCGGTCACGATCACGAGCCCGTCCGCACCTTCGAGAGCTCCGTAGGGTCGATCGGCATAGTGGAGTCGCTCACCATAAATCGCGCGTGTGTTCTCCATGGCCTCCGGGTCGTGAACGCGGATCTTGGCCCCGGCCGCCAGCAGTGAGTCGATGAGCGTGAGTGCCGGCGCTTCACGGATGTCATCGGTACGCGGCTTGAAAGCCAGCCCCCAGATTGCAACGGTTCGCCCGTCCAAATTGCCGTGAAAGTGCCCCCGGATCTTCTCGAACAGTACCTGTTTCTGGGCATCATTGACGGTGTCCACCGCTTGCATCAGCGTCAGATTGAGTCCGGTCCGCCGACCCATCGCCACGATGGCTTCCACGTCTTTGGGAAAGCAGGAGCCGCCATAACCCGGACCGGGAAAGAGAAACTGAAAGCCGATGCGTTGATCGTGCCCCATCCCCTTGCGGACGTCATTGATATCCGCACCAAGTCGATCACACAAGTTTGCGATTTCGTTGATGAAACTGATCTTGGTAGCCAGCATCGCGTTGGCCGCGTACTTGGTCATCTCGGCCGATTCGGGGGTCATCACCAGGAACGGCCGCTCGGTTCGGAGGAACGGCGCGTATAGCTCACGAAGCACTTCTCCTACCTCACGATGTCGCACACCGACCACCACGCGATCCGGCTTCATAAAGTCTTCAATTGCCGCGCCTTCTTTCAAGAACTCCGGGTTACTCGCAACGTCAACATGACGACAACCGAGCGCTGCCAGGCGTGCCGCAACCTGGGCATTCGTACCCACGGGCACGGTACTTTTCGTGATGACGATCCGCTCCCCGGGCTTGCCTGGCGTCGTGTCCTTGAGGGCGGCTCCGATCGCATCGGCCACGGCGAACACGGCAGTCAGGTCTGCGTCCCCCGCTTCGGACTGTGGAGTGCCGACTGCGATAAAAATCAGCCGTGCGTTGCGAACAGTGCTCGGCAGATCCGAAGTAAAGCTTAGTCGTCCCTCGCGTTTGTTACGAAGCACGAGTTCGTGTAACCCCGGCTCATAGATCGGGATTCGATTTTCATTGAGAAGCGCGATCTTTTGGGGATTGTTATCGACGCAGACGACTTCGTTGCCGCACTCAGCGAGGCAGGTTCCACTGACGAGACCGACATAGCCGGTACCGATCACAGCAACTCTCATGAACAGTTCCCATTCCGAATGAAGCCAAGAATGCTCGGCATGCGTTCCCGAACCAAGACTGCGCCCGATCAACTGGAGGCGAGGCGAACCACTTTACGCCAATCATCGAGTATGTCGGCCAGAGTTTGTGTAAGCGGGATTTTCGGTGTCCATCCTGTTGTGAGCCGAAGCTTCCAGGGATTGGCTCGCGTCACAGCGGTATCCGACTTACGCACAGCGTGTGGCTTCTGCTGCACGTCCATTTTCACCCGAGCGAGGTTGATCAATTGATCGAGAAGCTCTTGAATCCGAAACGTTTCCCCACGCCCCGCATTATAAACCTCACCTTTCCCTCCCCGCTCCAGGAGTAGGGGGAATGCGGCGACCATATCACGCACATCAGTGATATCACGTTGGGCTGTCAAGTCTCCGGTTTCGATGACCGGTGGTTGGTGACCCAATTCGGCAGCAGCTATCTGTCGGGCGAAGTTCGCGGCTGCGTAGTCGGCGGATTGCCGAGGACCGATTTGGTTGAACAACCGAACTCGAACGATGTCGAGGCCGGGATTGTGCGAGTATTGGTAGCTCAGGAGATCCGCAGCCGCTTTGCTTGCGGCATACGGCGTAGCGGGTTTCAGAATGGTTCGCTCGTCGCAAGCCACATCGGGTTCGTCGGGCTCCCCATACACCAGCCCCGTCGACACGTACAAGATGCGGGGGCGGATCGAGCTCGTTGCCAGTGCATCATAGAGCGACCGTGTCGCGGCAAGGTTGTCGTGCCAACAGCGCTCGGGCTCCGTCCACGATCGCCCTGGATTCGCATACCCGGCCAGGTGCATGACCCAATCGGGTCGGGCATGATTCAGGACAGCTTGAACGCGAGCCGTGTCGGTCAGCTCACCCGGAAGCAATTCGGCTTTCCCGGAGATGTGAGCGAGTGTCGCCGGCCATTCCGCACGCCGGCAAAGCCCAAACAAGGCATCTCCGCGCGGCAGCAGGGACTCCACGAGGTGCCCACCAACGAACCCGGTGATCCCCGTGATCAGGATTCGCATGTTTGACGTTCACCGGGGACAGAAGTGCGCATCATGATCTTGGAGCAGGTAACGGAGTCGCACGTTGCTGTTGTCGTCCAACTCACAACGTGCGAGCCCCAAGTGGGTTGATCGTCTGATCTGGTCCCGATCAGATTCCCTTGGCCTTGAAGTCCGGGACCAATTGCCCCTGCAGGCGGGCCAGGTCGGCCTGAACCATTCGCTCGACCAGTTGCTCGAAGCTCACCTCAGGCTTCCAGCCCAGCTTGGCCTTGGCCTTCGCCGGATCGCCGATCAGAAGTTCCACTTCCGCAGGACGCACCAACGAGGGATCGATCTCGACGTACTTGTTCCAGTCGAGTCCGACCGCTCCAAACGCCAGTTCCACCAGCCGCCGCACAGTGTGTGTTTCACCTGTTGCCACGACATAGTCATCGGGTTGGTCCTGCTGAAGCATCAGCCACATCGCCCGCACATAATCGCCGGCAAAGCCCCAGTCGCGCTTCGCATCC
>JBGTAO010000185.1:0-5041 GCA_041749835.1 Gemmata sp.
GGGCGGTTGCGACTCGGGCTATAGCTGTGCATACTCACACAACCTGTCGTGGCGTAACGATAAGACACCCAATGCGAAAGAGATTGATCCTAAGCTAGTGTTCGATCGGCTTTTCGGCGGTCACGATCCCAAAGAACTCGCCGAGGCCCGCGCCAAGCGGGAGCTTTATAACAAGAGCGTCCTGGACTTCGTTTACGACGATGCCAAAGGCCTGAACAAGACTTTGGGAATGGGTGATCAACGCAAGCTCGACGAATACCTGACGAGCGTTCGTGAAGTGGAACAGCGAATTGAAAAAGCACGCCAGGCGATGAGCGGGCCGATTGCCAAGCCGAACCTGCCGCGGCCAGCGGGAATCCCCAAGGAACTCCAGGACCACATCCGCCTGATGGCCGACCTGATGGTGCTCGCGTTCCAAACCGATCTCACCCGTGTGGCGACCTTCCCCATGGCCAACGACGGGAGTAATCGCCCTTACAAGATGATCGATGTGGCCGATGGGCACCACGACCTTTCGCACCACGGTAGCGATGCCAAGAAGTTGGAAAAGATCAAGAAGATCAACCACTTCCATATCGAACAGTTTGCGTACCTCCTCACCCGTCTGCAGGGCGTGAAGGAGGCCAATGGTACCAACTTGCTCGACAACTCGATGATCGTCTACGGTAGCGGCATTGGCGATGGGAACCGCCACAACCACGACGACCTACCGATTCTTCTCGCGGGCAAGGGTGGCGGTTCGATCGAAACGGGTCGCCACATGGTATTCCCGAAGCGGTCCGACATACCTCTCATGAACTTGTACCTCGGACTATTCGAACGGATGGGAGCGCCCACCAAATCGTTCGGCGATAGCACCGGCGTGCTCAAGATCTGACGAAGTGAAGACATCTGCACAGCATTCGAGCCCAGCCGGCCACCCGGCTGGGCTCTTTTTGTTGCCAGACATTCACCTGCATTGGGTCTGGGCCAAAGTCGTGTCTAGAATGCTAGTATCTGCTGCCGCATGCAAGGAACACCATGACTGCACAACGGCCGACGAACCTTCAGGAACTCCGTGAATCCGGCTGGCAATCTCGCTCTGTTAAACAGGAACTCCGCGACAATTTCCTGAAAGCTCTTCAAGCGAATGAGCCACTGTTTCCCGGTATTGTCGGTTATGAAGACACCGTGATTCCCGAGATCAGTATCGCTGTGTTTGCTGGCCATGACATGCTCTTCCTCGGCGAGAAGGGTCAGGCGAAAAGCCGGCTCATGCGGAACTTGGTGCGTTTCCTCGATGAATCCATTCCGTATATCGATCTCCCCGGTTGCCCCGTTCACGAAAACCCGTTCTCACCCATCACCCGTGCCGGGAAAGACCTGGTCGCCAATACTCCCGAAAATCAAATCTCGATTGCGTGGTGGCACCGTTCCGAGCGGTACGCCGAGCGGCTCGCACCCGGCACCAAGTTTGCCGATGTGATTGGCGAAATCGACCCGGCCAAGCTCGCCAGCGGCAGTTCAATGGGTGCCGAAGAGGCGCTGCACTTCGGGTTGATCCCACGCATGCACCGTGGCATTTTTGCCATGAACGAGATTCCCGAGTTAGATGAATTGATCCAAGTGGGTTTGTTCAACATTCTCGAAGAGCGCGACGTCCAGATCCGCGGTTACCCGATTCAGTTCGATCTCGATGTGCTGGTGCTGTTCTCCGCGAATCCGTCCACTTTCAACCGATCGGGTAAGGTGATTCCGCAGCTCAAGGATCGCATTGGCTCAATGATTCAAACGCATTACCCGTTGGAGCGCTCCACAGGAATTGAGATCATGGAGCAGGAAGCCGCGCTGGAACCAGACGGCGAATTCCCAGTCTTCGTGCCCTACTTCATGAAGGAGATCATCGAGCAGATCAGTGTTTGTGCCCGGAAGTCCAAATACGTCGATCATGCGAGCGGGGTGAGTGCCCGGTTTAGTGTCGCGAACTATCGCACCATGGTTGCTTCAGCCCAGCATCGTGGCGTACGGCTCAACGAAAAACCTGCCGTGCCGCGCATTAGCGACCTAGGCCATCTCCACACGTCCTCGATTGGGAAACTCGAACTCGATTTGATGGGCGCGCACCAAATGAGCGAACGCCAAGTGCTCGAGTCAATTGTGGCCGAGTCGATCCGGGCGGTGTTCGAAGAGTACGTGGATCAGCATGGGTTGGAGGAAATCGGTGAAGTATTCGGCAAAGGGATCAAAATCGAAGTCGGCGATATGCTGCCAAGCGCGGAGTATGCCAAGCGCTTGAAACGGGTGCCCAAGGCATGGGAGAAAGCGTTCGAGGTGAACGCAGGTGATTCCGACGCGATCCGTGCCAGTTGTGTGGAGTTTGTCCTGGCGGGGCTTTATGCCTCAGACCGCATTAGTCGCGGGACTCGGCATGGCCGAATGACCTACGAAACCTGAGAACACACACGAACCGCAGTCCGAGGCCAGCAGATGAGTGAGCACGAGCAACAGACTCCAGGTGGTCTGGTTCACACGTACCAAAAGTACGACCCTGTCCATTTCCCGAGTCCGACGGCCCCACCGCCCGATCTGGTATCGCCGATGATGAACCACTTGCTGGCTCACGGCGACACCGACGAATTCACTGAAGAACAACTCGCCAACGCAATCCGGCTAGACGCATCGCAGATTGCTGGGCTTGGCCCCAGCCTGAATGCGATCAAGGAAATGCTCCTGGAGCGGAAGCGGAAGATCCTCGCGACTTACGAAACACGGCATGTTTGCAAACTCGCAGCAGATGGCTACCGATCAGCTTCGCAACAACTGAAGCCCCCCACGAAACTGGCCGGTGCTTACCACAAGGCGATCAAGCAGGAGCAACTGGCTGACCTGGAAAACTTGTACTTTAAGGTGGGCAAGGATACCGATCCGTTTGCGCGTGGTCTGGTGGCTGTCGTGGACCGCCTTGGTGAGAAGTACCAGGTCGATGAGCTTGCGGCTAAGTACGAGTTCACGGGCCAAACGCGGATGGATGTACCGCGAGCACTGGAAGTGAAACAGGAACTCGAAGAGATCGACCGGTTACTCAAGCAACTGGAGGAAGCGAAGAAGACAGCACAACTCGCCATCATCGATATGCAGGAGTTGGAGAAGTATGCCGAGCCGGGAGACATGGAAAAACTGCAATCGCTGCAGCAACAGATCGAAGATTATCTGCGCGAGCAAGCCGATCGTCAGGGTCTCGAAAGCGTTGGCGCTGGCAAGTTTCGTCTCACCCCCAGGGCGTTGCGACTGTTCCAGTCGAAGGTACTCACAAAGATCTTCTCAGATCTCCAGGCTTCACGAACGGGTCGCCACAACGAAGCGGTGATTGGTGAAGGTGCCGTGGAATCTCCCAAAACCAAAGCATACGAGTTCGGCGATTCGGTCTCGCAGATGGATATCCCGGCGAGTATTACGAATGCCCTGCTCCGTGGGGGACCGGGTCTGCCAGTCCGGATGAAGCCCGAAGATATGGTGATCCATCAAACCCGGGTCACGCCGAAAGCCGCCACGTGTGTCTTGCTCGATATGAGCGGCTCGATGCGCTACGATGGGCAATACATCAACGTGAAGCGAATGGGGCTCGCACTCGACGGACTGATCCGCACGGAATACCCCGGCGATTACCTCCAGTTCATCGAGATGTTCACATTCGCCAAGTCACGACATCTGTCGGAGATCGCTGGGCTCATGCCCAAGCCCGTGACGATCTTCAATTCCGTGGTCCGTCTCAAAGCCGATCTGAGCAACCCCGAGGTGAGCGAAATGCTCATCCCGCCGCACTTCACAAACATACAACACGCGCTCCAAACCGCCCGGTGGCATCTCGCAAGCCAGGACACGCCCAACCGGCAGATTGTACTGATCACCGATGGCTTACCGACCGCGCACTTCGAGGGGAGCACACTCTATTTGCTGTACCCTCCTGATCCTCGAACGGAGGAAGCCACGCTACGTGAGGCCCTGCTCTGCTCGCGAGAAGGGATCACGATAAACATCTTCTTGCTTTCGAGCTGGAACCAGTCTCAGGAAGATGTGCAGTTTGCCTACAAAATCGCGGAGAGCACCAAGGGGCGTGTGATATTCACCGCGGGCCGCGATCTCGATCGTTATGTGATCTGGGATTACATCAAACGACGCAAGCAGATTGTCAGTTAGCGATCACCCGGCGAGCGACCGACGCGGCGGGAGTTCGATCATCGCTGCTTCCGCTTTTGAGACCTCACCCTCACGCTCGATCGCCTCGCGGTCTTGGAAGTTCCCTTCACTCATCACTTCGTTATCGATGTGAACCTCGTGGGTCGTGGGGGCATAGTCCGGACCCAGTACATCCAAAACCGTGGGGTGAACTTGCGGTCGTTCAGGTGAGTGGAAGTAGCCCACGACCGTCACCGCTTCGGCGCGATACTCCTGATATTCCATCAGCATCTCGTGGAGTGCCGTCAATCGGTAGTGCGGTATCGTGCAAAACATATGGTGTGGGAGATGGTAATCCTGCCCAAGAGGGAATACCGCGAAGCGAATCGCTGGTGTGATGAGGAAGGTGCGTGAGTTGTTGATCCAGCCCCGACCACCGTTCCCGTGCTGCACGAGTTGCCGCATGATCATGCAGAACGAAAACGACGTAAACAATGGAATTACCCAGAGCAGGAGCCCATAACCCACATAAGGGCTGCCCGTCACTTTCGTAGCAATCGTCAGTGCGCTGAACGCCAACGTGATCGTTCCCACTCGCAACATGGACGTGTATCGCGGATGAATAACTGGGTTCAAGCGGCTTCGGTGGAATCGGTCGGATGGTAAGCGACCAAACACGACGCAAACCGCAAGCCACAGCACCAGGGGCACCACCGCGAGGGGCCACCACGCTTCTTGCGAGTAAAACAGGACAGTGAGCGTCGCAAGCATGCCCAGCAAGTAAACCACGCCAATGCGAACGGCTGCCTTGGAAGGCTTTGTACCCTGTAGCAGATACGGCGTCTTATCGGTTCCGGTGGCGTTGTAACGAGCGCGGACCCGCATG
>JBGTAO010000186.1:0-5998 GCA_041749835.1 Gemmata sp.
TCAACGTTTCGTCGAGCCAATGTCGCGATTGCTGCGAACCGAGCTTTCACAGGTGTGTCGGCTGAGGCGTTCACCAATTGTGTGAGTGCCGCCTGCGATTTCTCATCCGTGAAGTCTCCCAATGCCTGGATCGCGGCCACACGAACTTCGAGTGGCTCAGACTTTGTCATTGCGAGTTGTTGAATCATCCCGACAGAATCGGCAGCTTGCCAGGCACCCGCGAGGCGAACCGCGGCCGCACGGAACGCGCTGTCCTTGTCCCCGACGAGACGAGCCAGCGATAACGGTCCGGCTGGCTTCACTTTTCTAGTCATCGCAGCATCGGTGAGGCCTTCGATAGCCATTCGACGTAGCTCGATGGGGAGTTGGTCCGCCGTGGCAACTGTCTCCCAGACGGCTTTCAAATCCGCGGGGCCACCCTGTCGGCAAATCGCATCGACATAGCCAGCCTGCCGGTCTACGGGAACCTTGCCGGTGGCGAGCAGTTTGACCAGAGTCCCAGCAATCCCTCCTCCAGCATTCACCCCGAGTTGCCCTTCAATTGACCGGAGTGTCTCTTTAAAGACGTGCTTGATGTACTGGTCGTCTGGGTGGGCCAGTGCATCAATCAGGACGGGCAGGGCATCGGCACCCGGGAAGAAGCTGAGCCCACGAACCGCTTCCAGTCGTACCCGCGGGTGAGAATCGTTTACAGCAGTTCGCATGAGTTCTAACGCACCCGGGACCCGATCGCGCCAGTACTCCAGTACTCGAACGGCTGCAGTTCGCGCCCGGAAGTCAGGCGAAGCGAGCACGGCTTTCAACAGGTCGGTATTCACCACATTGTGATATTGGTACAACCAAAGCCCTTCGAGCCGGGTGTGTTCGTAGTCTCTGTCTGTTGTCGGCAGTGCTGCGAGCCACCTTGGAAGAACCGCAATTACCTCGTCTGTGCTACGGCCACCCAGTTCGATCTTGGCCCGAGAACGGACACGATCTTCAGGGTGTTTGAGCAACTCCAGCAAGTTCTCGATGCTCTCGCCAGCGATCTTGGGCGACTTCGAAAGCTCACGCCCGTCGGCGGTGATGCGGTAGACCCGACCATGATTGCGATCCCGGCTCGGATCCCGCAAGTTGTGCTGCATGTGACCGATGATGGGGTTCTGCCAGTCGATGAAGTAGAGGGCTCCATCAGGGCCGGTCTTGCAATCCACCGGTCGGAAGTTGGGATCGCTGCTCGAAACAATTGGGTCCAGTTCTTGCCCACCCAGGCTCGCGCCGGCATCGGTAATCTTGTACCGCAAGATTCCTTGAAAGCCGATGCAGTTCGTGACCATCAGATTGCCGTCAAATTCGGGTGGGAAGTGCTGGCTCGACAAGTACTCCATGCCACCACAGGGGCGAGTTCGTTGCTGATACACTTGGGGCGGGCGGGCATGTTTTTGTGGGAACGGTAAGTACCCGTTAAACAAGGTGGCGTGGTACGGTTGTGCGCCCGTGCCATCCACCACGATGTCCTGCCCCCAGCGGTCAAAGACGTGGCCGTGCGGGTTGGCGAAGCCAAAGGTCACGTAGATCTCGAACTTCTGACTGCGTGGTTCGTACCGGAACACGCCACCATTTGCCAGTCGCTTGGCCGGGCCGTATGGGTCTTCGACTTGCGTGTGATGGAATGTTCCCTCCTGGAAGTAGAGTGCCCCACCCGGATCGAGAACGAAGCTGTTCGAAGTGTGGTGCGTGTCGGCGGTATCAAGTCCGTGAATGATCCGCTGTAGAACATCCGCCTTGTCGTCGCCATTGGTATCCTTCAGAAACACCAGGTTCGGCGCTTGTGCCACGATGACACCACCGTTGTAGAATTCAAAACCGGTGGGGTTCTGCAAGTTGTCGGCAAAGATTTTCCGGGTGTCGGCTTTTCCATCGCCATCGGTGTCTTCGAGGATCAAGAGTTTGTCATTGTACGGTTCGCCCGGCCGCCAGTGCGGGTAGGTTGGCCACACGGCAACCCAGAGCCGGCCTTTTGCATCCCAGGCCATTTGCACGGGGTTCACGAGTTCGGGGAACATCTTTTCATCGGCGAACAGGTTAACCTTCAATCCCTTGCTCACCGTCATGTTTTTGATTGCTTCTTCACCCGAGAGGAAGAGGTGTTGGCCATTCGGTCCCTTGCCGGGCTTGTTGGTCTGAACGGGCACGAACGGCGGAAGATTCGAATCGTCGGGCTTCGTGTCGCGCCCTTGAGCCATGTTCCAGATCACGAGGTCCCGATTCTGGGTCATGATGTCCAGTACTTCCAGTTCCTTCTGAACGACTTCGTAATTGGTCTGCCCACCAACGAACTTGAGCCAGGCGCGGCCGCCGTAGGTGGAGAAACCATCGGTGACGCGATGACGCTGATACCAGTGGAAGTTCTTGTCCTGAACCTTGGGCCGGATCGTGCTGAGGAGTTTTTCTTCGGGGGGCGTGTAGTCTCCGGCAGTGGGAAACAGCGCGGCGTCGATGACCTCCGCCACGGCTCGATTGCCCGCTTCGTTGAGGTGAACTCCATTGATGGTGAGCGGAGCTTTCGCTTTGAGGTAACGCTCCTGCATGAGCTTGAACAGGTCGATGAACTGCACACCGTTCGCCCGAGCGACTTCAGCCATGGCTTGCGTATACAGCGCCAAGTTCTCGTTGATCGCTCGGCCATCGGGTAGGTTCGGCGTCTTGTGGTTTTCAAATGCAATCGGCGAGAACAGGATAACGCGGGGCGAAGATTCCCCGTTGTACTTCTGTGCAAGAACGTGCTTCAACCACTTGTTGAGGTCATCCTTGAACTTGGTCAGACCGGTGGGGCCAGCGAACGACTCGTTGTAGCCGTAAAACGCGAAAATTACGTCGGCATTGGTGTTCGTCTTCTCGAAGCGGTTCGGTAAAACGACGCTCTTATCAGCGATTTCATTTGGCTTTGGGACGGGTGCCCGTCCACTGAGCCATTGGTCCTGCGAACCAAAATCCGCAGAGCGTAAGCGGACCGTCAGTTCATCTCCTGAGTAACCGAGGTTGCGAATCGTCAGCTTGTGCTCGGGTAGCCGTGCGTGCAAAAAGGTTTCGAGCCAACCATCGTTTTGCATCCGCTCAGCAAGAGTATTCCCCACAATGCAAATATGATCGCCGTTGTTGAATCGAGCTTTGGGAGCCGAAGGCTGAGCGGACACACGCTCTGCCGGGGTCGGGTTCGGTGGCGCGCCCCACACAGGTGAAGCTGCACTCAGGAGCAAGGCGAGCGTCGCAAAGGGCGACGGGTTGATCAATCGACCGCCGGGCATGGAGAGTCTCCGGGGAAAAGTGGAAGGTCGTCAGGTAGGTATGAGTGTTGTACCAGACGACATGCGGTGCGGGAATGAGTATCCGTGATTCACCGCTCGATCACATGGGGCGTCTGCGCAAATATCTACACGGCGCGTTGTCGATTCGGCGATGGACTCTGTTGCATCCCGATCGCGCTACGAGGTCGGCAACCGACAGGCCAAAAGGTCATGATGGAACAGATCCCAGTTCAGATTCGTGGCGAAGACTTCCAATCGACTGTCTCGGCGATAGGCAGTGGGCGCCACTGTCATGCCCGATCCTGTGCGATTGACGGAACACCAATCGTCTTCCAGTTGGAATACGCCCTTGAGGCGGTTGATGTTCTCGCTACTACCCAATAATCGCAAGAGTTGCTCCTCGGCGAAAACCGTGAGCGTGGGGAAGACCCAGCCGCAGCACTCCGGAGTCACTCCTGGTGGGGATTGATAGCGAACGGGCAATTCCGCAAACTGCGGCTGGATGATCAGGGCGGGCTGGGGTGGTGTGGCACTTGCGTGGGTCGGGTGGTCATGTGCCTCGGGGTAGAGTGGCAAGCGTTCGGCTGAAGGTGTCAAATCGAGCCAAGCGAGATCGAGTCGCCCCTGGGTTGTTCCCGCCACCAGCAACTTGGGTGGGTAAAGGTCATTCACCCACGATTGGAACTCGGCCACCACATCCGGTGTTGTGGTATCGAGCTTGTTCATCACTACGACATCTGCAAGTTGGAGCTGATCCACGAATACGGGATTCTGCCGCATCTCGGGTTTTGCGAAATCCGCGGGATCGACTATCCCCAGTGTTGCGCGAACATTTAAACGCCCCGCGTAGCTGTGTCGCAATGTGTCGAGCAAACGCGCCGGGTGCCCCAGACCTGTGGTTTCGATGATCAGGCGTTCGGGTTTGGCGTCGATCAACAAGAAATGGAGCGCGACACCCAGGTACGGCGCGCTCGCACAACAAACGCACCCCCCGGCCACTTCCTGAACCGTGACACCCTCCGGACTGCTGCCTTCGATCAACGCGCCGTCGATGGAAACGTCGCCGTACTCGTTCACGAGAACAGCCCAACGAGACTGAGCCGGTTTTCGCCGCAAGAGATCGATCACGGCAGTCGTCTTGCCAACACCAAGGAAACCCGTGACGAGATTCGTTGGGATCATGGAGCCTCGCAGTCACCGATTCGGATCAACGGCCCAAGAATACTGCAGGGAACGTCGAACACTCGACGTTCCCTGCAGGTGGTAGTCACGAATTCGTGCATTGCCTAGAAATCCGAGCCACGTTTGTCGCTCTCGTCCATCCGCTTTTTCTGCTCTTCGGACTCTTCGTACTTGAACTCCTTCTTGAGCAGACCCAGCACCGATTCGTAAGTTTTCCGCTGCGCATCAGCGGTATAGCTTCTCATGACTGCCTGACGAGCAGGGCCGGAACCCCGATCGGTGAACACACTAAACTTGAATTCATCATCCGTTTTGATGTCGCGGTTGAGAACGGTGGCGACGTAGTAAGTGTCTTTGGGCTCATCGATCAACACGAACGACGTTTTGGGTTTGTCCATACGTCGATCCAGAAGCACCTTATTCATCTCCGCGGTCGGGTAGGGCATGTCATTACTCGGATTCAGGCGGAACGGCCTTGGGCCACCCATCATTGCCATCGGGTTTGGATCAATTCCGGCAGTGGTGAGCGGGCAAACCCCCGAAATCGGGAAGGTCTTAATCTTCTCCGCAGCCTTCGGGTCTTTGAATTCTGAGCGGAGTTTCTCCGCGAGGTCGCGGATGTTTTGATCAATCGTTCCCGCGGTATCGCCTGCGCTGGCTTCAATGGCTTTTGCGAGACTTTGTGCTTCGGCCAAGGCCAATTCCCGCGCTTTGCTTCGCTTCCAGGCGGTGATGACCTTATCGCGGGCCGCGATGAAGTTGATCGGCTTAGAGGGGGTCTCTTCGGTGCGCCAGACCACGAACTTGGGATCGGGCTTTCCTTCCGGGCTCTCGTTGGGGTTGGGCGCGTTCGGGTAATACTCGGGCTTGTACAGGCCTGTTGCTTGCATCTTGGATTGCCCATCACGTGGAGATTCTTGCCAGAAGAATCGGCGACCAAATTGTACCGGAAGGTTCCCGTGGGCGCTGGGAGGCATGGCAGCTTTCAGGGAAGCCAGGCCTGGATCTTCCTCCAGTGTCCACTCATCACGCAAAGTGGTGCTATCGCCGGTGAGCCAGCCCCGTTCGGCCGCGAACTTGGCAATGTACTCCTGAACGGCTTTCTTATCAGGAGCTTTTCCGTTATCGGAGAGACGCGCCACTTCTGTGCTGAACGCTCGCAGATCGCCCAGCATCAGTTTCCGGGCAGTTTGGTTGAGCAGGGTTTTCAAGAGCTCCGGTTTCATGATCTCGATGGATAACGCCTTCGGCATCAGCGATCGCGAAGCAGCTTCACCGCCAACAACTGTGGCGAACAAGCTCGGTGTCGGAATACTTCCGAGGAAGAGGGGCATCCCCGCCTTGATGCGGTCGCGGACCTCAAAAGCCCACGCTGAGGAATCGAGCATGGCCAGCCCGGGAATGGGACCAGCAAATGTTGCAATACTGCCCGCCATGCCACCGGCTGCGGCCGCGAGGTTCGGTTGGCGCACAACGCTCGAGTCGAGCAACCGGAGTACGAATGAGGAACTGGCCCAGCTATCGAGCCG
>JBGTAO010000187.1:0-5008 GCA_041749835.1 Gemmata sp.
GCCAAAGGACGGATTACCTTCTTCATCATCATGCCTCCGTGTAGCCGGAGATCGGGAAAGGACAGCGGGCACCATACCCGCGTCGTGCAGTCTAACCATTCCGACGAGAGAAGTGGGTAACAGGTTGGTAACGGTTGCACAAACCGCACAAATCGGCGATAGTGACCGGGAACGACCCACCGAAAGCGTTGCCATGCTCTCGCATCCGAATCTCACACGCCGTCACGCGATCCAGGCTGGTACCATTGGATTGCTCGGGTTAGGACTGGAACACCTCGCACCGCTGCGTGCCCTCGCGGCTCCAGCGACGGATTCACGCACCACCACGGCCCAGAGCGTGATCTACATCTTTCTTTCTGGCGGGCTGGCGCAGCACGAGAGCTTCGACCCGAAGCCCGATGCGCCCGAGGGCATCCGCGGTGAGTTCGGTACCATCCCCACGCAGACACCTGGCGTTCGCATCTCGGAGCACTTGCCGCTGTTGGCCAGCCGCTCGAAACACTGGGCGATGGTTCGGTCACTGACTCACCGCTCGAACGAGCACTCGCTCGCGCACCACATCATGCTGACGGGCCGTAGCGGTTCCCCGATTGGCTTTAATCCCAGCGCACCCACGCCGACCGATCACCCGAGCCTTGCCGCGATCGCTGCGGCGGTCACACAAACGCGAAACAACTTACCGCCAGCCATCGTGCTCCCGGACAAGATCGTGCATAACACCGGGCGAGTGATTCCGGGACAGTTCGCCGGAATGATGGGCCGCGCCCACGACCCGTGGTTCTTTGAAGCCTCGGCCTTCGAGCCCAAGGCATACGGTGCATATCCGGAGTTCGAATTCGATCACCAGCAACGAAAGTACACACCGAAGCGAACCACGTTTACCATTCCCAATCTCAGCTTACCGGAAGGGCTCGATGCCGCTCGCTTCAGCAGCCGACTGAACATCCTCCAGGCCATCGACTCGCAACGCGAACAACTCGATTCCAGTGGCCGAGCGGGCGCGTTCACTCGCACGCGGGCCGATGCTGTGGCGCTGTTGACCGATGCCCGGGTCCGCAAAGCCTTCGATCTGAACCGTGCGAATCCCAAAGACCTCGATCGCTATGGCCGCAACGCGTTCGGCTGGTCGCTCTTGATGGCTGCGCGATTAGTGGAAGCCGGCGTGAATCTGGTGCAAGTGAACCTGGGCAACAACGAGACATGGGACACCCACGGGAACGCTTTCCCACACCTGAAGGACAAACTCCTCCCGCCGACCGATCGAGCCGTGGCCGCGTTACTCGACGACTTGGGGCAGCGTGGTTTGTTGAGCAATACACTCATTGTGATGGCGGGCGAGTTTGGCCGCACACCGAAGATCAGCACCCTGACGCAACACTACAAAGGGGCGGGCCGTGATCACTGGGGCGCAGTGCAATCGGTGTTCCTCGCGGGGGGTGGCATCGCGGGCGGCAAGGTCGTAGGTTCCTCGGACAAGACCGGTGGCTACCCGGCAACCGATCCGCAGACTCCCGAGAACTTTGCCGCCACCATCTACTCGGCACTGGGATTACCCAAGACCGCCGCGTGGCGCGACGCTCAGGGCCGCCCGCACTACCTCTACCACGGCGACCCGATGCCCATGGAATGAGCCGATCGCACGCATCGCTCCAGTGCTGGAAACCGGGGTGCTCACGCAACCCCGCTTGCCCAAAACATGCCTTCCCTGGGACCACAGCCGGTGACTGCCTTCCCTGGGACCGCGGTCGTCACGACCGCTCCAGTGCTGGAAACCGGGGTGCTCACGCAACCCCGCTCGCCCAAGACATGCCATCGCACTTGCCCTGAGCCATCTGCGGCGGTACATTGTCGAGCAAGTTGGTAAGAATACTTCGCCCAATCTCTCCCCATCCCGCAAGGAATCCCAACATGGCCACCGACGCCACGTTCCGCGGCCACGTTTTCGATGACATCACCCAGACAATCGGCCAGACACCGTTGATCCGCCTACGGCGTGTGGTGGGCGATTCACGGGCAACCGTGGTCGCCAAACTCGAGAACTTCAACCCGCTCTGGTCGGTCAAGGATCGTATCGGCGTGGCCATGATCGACGCCGCCGAGAAGGCCGGGAAGATCAAACCGGAGACGATGATTGTCGAGCCCACCAGCGGCAATACCGGGATCGGCCTGGCGTTCACCTGCGCGGCCCGTGGCTACAAGCTCACCGTGACGATGCCCGAGAGTATGTCGCTGGAGCGGCAACGGCTCTTGAAGGCGTTCGGGGCCACCCTGGTGCTGACGTCGCGCGAACTCGGCATGCGCGGCGCGGTAGCCGAGGCATCCAAGCTGTTCAACGATCTCGGTGGGGAGCCCAAGGCGTTCATGCCGCAACAGTTCTAGAACCCCGCCAACCCGGACGTCCACCGGAAGACCACCGCCGAGGAGATCTGGCGTGCCACCAGCGGGCAAATCGACATCCTCGTTTCGGGTGTGGGCACCGGCGGCACCATCACGGGTTGCGGGGAGGTACTCAAGAGCCGCAAACCGAGTGTGAAGTGCATTGCCGTGGAACCAAGCGCGAGCCCAGTGCTCACGCAGCACCTCGTCAACGGCGTACCACGGGATCAGGTAAAGCCGGGGCCGCACAAGATTCAGGGCATCGGGGCGGGCTTCATTCCCGATGTGCTCAATACCGCTGTGATCGACGAGGTGGTGCAGGTGACCGACGAGGAATCGTTCGAGATGGCCCGACGGCTGGCGAAAGAAGAAGGTATGCTCTGCGGAATCTCGTGCGGTGCAGCGGCGGCGGCGGCCATGAAGATAGCACACCGACCCGAGAACGCCGGCAAGGTGATTGTCGTGGTGCTGCCCGATCTGGGTGAACGCTATCTCTCGACCGCGCTCTACCCGCAAGATTGATTGCGGAACGGAATCCGGGGGCCTTGCAGCCCCCGGTTCTTACGATCACTCCGCGATCAATCCGCGATCACTTCTTGGTGAAGTTCTGAGTTTCGACCTTGCCGGGCACCAGGCGGTCGAGCATGGGGTGCTTGACAACTTTGCCCTCCACGATCACTCGCTCACGCACCTTCGGCTTGCCGTCCACGGTCCATTCCATGTCAACGAGCAGGAGTTCCGAGCCCGGGGCTGGCGACTTCTCGGCCTTGATCAAGAGCCACGTGCCAACCACCTGTTGCTCGTCCTTGCCTTCGGGTTTGCCGACAAAGGCAAAGCTGCCATCGTCCTTGTACTCAACCGAATCGGCTCCGCTTTCCCACTTGCCGATCAGACCCTTCTTGAGTTCTTCCGTTTGCGCGGCTGTCAGTTCGGTGGGGCTCAGCTTGGGCGGCGGTTCCTTGCCCTTCCCCTTGCCACCGCCACCTTTCTTACCACCGGCCTTGCTGTTGTCGCCACCACCCGCTTTCCCGCCGTCCTTACCACCGCCTGCACCGGGCACAGGCCCGGGTGCTCCGGCACCAGCCGGGATCTGGGGCTGAAGTGGTACGACCCCCGGGGGTACGATAATCTTCTTGGGTTCGAAGAGCTTCCCTTCCTCGCCATCGTCGTTGTTCACAATGTCCTTGTTCTGGCCTTGTTGCTTTTCATAATAGAGGTAGCCCAGCACACCGAGCGTGACGAGCAGTACGCCGAGCACGGCGAAGCGGATCCAGGAATTGCGGTACGACCACTGTTCACCATCATCGATCGCCGCGGCGCGACTCCCTTTCTTTCCGCCTCGCACCGGTGCCTCTTCAACTTCGAGACCTGGATCTTCAACGGTGAAGTCGGTTTCACACTTGGGGCAGGAGATCGACTGACCGAGAGTAAACCCGGCAGTCGATTTGAGCCACGCCCCGCACTCAGGGCAACCGATACGATTGATCGCCACGACATCTCTCCGGTGAAAATGAATATGATGTTCGAATCGGTTGTTAGTGTACTTGTTTTAGGCTGTGATGCAACAGTTGGCCCCACCAAGCTTTGTTTTCAAAGCGAAGGAGCATCGTGGGGAATCCGGTTGCCTTCATTGCTGCTGTGGCTACCATCTACGCGGTCGGTACACGCATGCCGTTCAGTCCCACTCCCTGGAGAGAATCATGTCCATGTTCATCGGTGAAGCGCTGGTTGGCGATGGCAACGAGATTGCACACATCGACTTGTTGATCGGTGATAAGACCGGCCCCGTGGGGGTCGCATTCGCCAACGCGCTGGCCACACAATCGGCGGGTCACTCGAGCCTGTTGGCCGTCATCGCCCCCAACCTAATTTGCAAGCCCGCAACCGTGATGATCACGAAAGTGACGATCAAGGGAGCCAAGCAGGCCGTACAGATGTTCGGGCCGGCCCAGGCCGCCGTTGCTCGCGCGGTCGCCGACAGTGTGCAAGATGGCGTCATCCCGGCTGGCAAGGCCGATGATCTGGTCATCGTTTGCGGCGTGTTCATTCACTGGGACGCCGCCGATGACAACAAGATCTTCCAGTACAACTACGAAGCCACCAAGATGGCCATCAAGAGCGCGATGACCGGCGAGCCCAAGGTGGCCGATATCACCGCCAAGAAGGACACGGTCAAGCACCCGTTCAGCCCAAAGTAATTCGGTCTCGCTGACATCTGGGCTGGGGCGACACGGAATGCCTCCGGGTCGTCCCACCCCGCTTCTGGCATCTCCTGATCCAGTCACACCTGCCCGAACGGCCACTGCCATGTCCGAGAAAGCCACCATCCTGGTTCAGTTGGATACCGATCCGTTGCCAAGCGTCTTCGATCGCGTGGTTGCGGTGGATAGTGGCGTCCAGCAACTGTTCAGCTACGGCGGCGTGACACCGCAGAACGTGATGCCACTGGTTCACGGCTGCATCTTCACACGCGGCCCCAAGGAATTGCACCGCACCGCCATCTTCGTGGGTGGCTCGGATGTGGCCTCGGGCGAAGCGGTCTTGGCCGAGGTACGCAAGCACCTGATTCCGCAGTTCGGGCTGAGTGTCTCCTTGATGCTCGATTCGAACGGAGCCAACACCACGGCGGCAG
>JBGTAO010000188.1:0-7639 GCA_041749835.1 Gemmata sp.
CCCGCCCTTCCCGGATCACCAGGCCGAGCCAGAGCACCAGGATGATCGCCCACTGAGCCAGCGGCACCATGATGGGATTGGTGTGTTGCGTTCGCGCGTTCTCAGGCTCCTGGTGGAATCGGAGGTAATCGCGTGTCCCCACCGCGAGCCCGCAGACCACGATAACCAAGCTGATGACCGCCAGCAGTTGGGCCAGCCGGGGTTGCTGCCGCCGTCGCCACACGATCAGCGCAAGGAAGAGCGGAGGGCCCGCCAGGAATGCCAAAAGCGGAGCCACCGTGCCGGCGGGAGCCCAGACCGGCGAAGTCGCTGCGGCGAGTGCCACCTGCACCACCGCCGTGAGCGCAAGAGCTGCCACAACAATCGCCACCACGCGCGGTGTCATACCCAGGCTCACGCTTTCGAATCGGGCACAGGCTTGCTCCAACCCAGAGCCACGGCTAACCACCGGGATACGCAGAGCAACAGCAGCGTGCAGATACACGTGATCACGAACAGCGTGAGCCCCGAGTTCAGGTACCCAGTCGTGACGAGTTTTTTTCCCTGGTCAATTTGACCGCTGGCAATCAACTCCCGGCCGTCTTGGATCATGGTGGCGAATCGCAAGGAGATCAACTGTTGCCCGGCGGTTAGCGTGGTACTCAGAACAAAGAGCAACGGAATCACGGTAACCGGAGCGTAGCGGCCACGGCCATTGTTCACCAGCCAGGTGGTCACGAGCGCGAGCGCCAGCACCGCGAGCAATTGATTCGAGATACCAAACATGGGCCAGATCGTGTCGATGCTACCCGTATAGATCAGCCAGCCGTAGCTCATTGTCACGAGGCCACTCGCCAACACCGCGCCGGGAAGCCAGTCGGTCCGGGCGAACGGTTTGTACACGCGCCCCGCAGTTTCCTGTAGCAGAAAGCGGGCAATGCGGGTGCCTGCATCGATGGTGGTGAGGATGAACAGCGCCTCGAACATGATGGCGAAGTGGTACCAATACTTCAGCAACACGTCGATGCTCGCGCCGGTAAAGGCGAACGCCTGCTGGAAGATGAAGGCCATCCCCACGGCCAGCGTGACCGCGCCACCGGTGCGACCCCGCAGCGATTCGCCACCCACCAGTTCCTCGACCTGCGCGAGGTTCAGGTGTTGCACGGAATCGACATTGGCCGCGTGGGCCGGGTCGCGGGCCTCGAGCGGTGGCCGCGTACCGTACTTCTCTTCCACCTCGTTCAACTGATTTTGCCACCGTGGCGCAGCGTCGATACTCACATTCATCGCGCTGTACAAATCGGTTGGCAGGCTCGCCGCTGCGATGAGAGCCACCGTGCCAACCAACCCTTCCATGAGCATTGCACCATAGCCGATCCGGCGGATATGGCTTTCCTTCTCGATCATCTTGGGAGTCGTGCCCGACGACACCAACGAATGGAAGCCGCTAATCGCCCCGCACATCACACAGATGAACACAAACGGGAATAGCGAACCGGCGAATGTGGGGCCGCCGTTGAGAAACACCGAGTTGATTGGTGGCGCTCGCAACGCAGGATTCGCCACCAGCACACCGACCACCAGCAATCCCACCGTGCCGATCTTGAGGAAACTGGACAGGTAATCGCGCGGGCCGAGCAGCAACCACACCGGGAGCACAGCCGCGATGAAGCCGTACATGCAAAGCGCGAAGATCGTTTCCTCGCGGCTCAGCGAGAAGAAGCTTTCGAGCGGCGAGCCCGGTATCCAGTTCCCAGCCACCACCGCTCCGATTGTGAGCAAACCACCAATTAGCGACGCTTCGACCACACGGCCCTTGCGAATGCGGTACATCCACAGCCCCACCAGCAGAGCAATCGGGATCGTGCAAGCAATCGTGAACGTGCCCCACGAACTTCCCTTGATGAGTTGCATCGTCTTGGCCGGCACCACATAGATGGCATCGTCATCGGTGTAGGCAATCTTCACTCGTTCACGCCCATCCACGGCGCTGGTCTGGACCGTCACGTTGGTCGGGAGTTCCCAACGCTCGGCCAGCGTCAGCGGTGTCTTCAGCGTGAATGCCTCGGAGCGCCGCGACGGTTGGTCGTTGGGGGAATACTGAATGGTGCAACCCGGAGGAAATTCACGGATCACCGAGACGGTGCTCGGGGGTTGGCCCGCGTACGCAAAGACCACGGGTTCATTCTTGGGCACCCGAATCTGGGTGCCTTGTGGTACGCGGGCTTCTTCGCCACCCAGAGCCTTCACCACAATGATGCCGAGGCCGGCCAGAGCAATGATGACGATGAACATGATGGCTGCTGATGCGACAATGGCAGCCGGGCGGCCCAACTCAGCCCGGGCGATCTCGGCGAGCGATTTGCCATCCCGCCGCACACTCGCCGCCAGCACGAGCATGTCTTGCACGGCACCCGCGAGGCAGACGCCAATGACCAGCCAGAGCAAACCGGGCATGAAGCCATACTGAATCGCAAGCACTGGACCAATCAGCGGCCCAGCCCCCGAGATGGCGGCGAAGTGGTGACCGAAGAGAACCCACTTGTTCGTCGGGGAATAGTTCTGGCCATCGTTGAGGCGATAGGCCGGCGTGATCCGGGAATCGTTGAGCACCGCGACCCGCGCCGCCAGGAACGCCGAGTAGTAGCGGTACGCCAGCGCCAGGCAAACGAGGACCAACAGCATCACCGGCATGGCGTGAAGAATCACGCGGCCGGTGGTCGGATCGGTGTGATAAAGCGTGACAGCAAGCAAAGTCATGAGTCGTCCGCGTGCGAGGACCGGGTTCCACGCGGACTAGGTTACCATGCACGAGCACCGGCAGCCAATGCGCACTCACATTCCGTGTGCGACCTGACCCGGGTCAACTCTGTAGAGCGGCCTCGTCGGCACTCTTCTGCAACTCTTCATCGAGTTGGCGAACTTCCGGGCTTTCGTGGTTCGATTGCCACCACGCCCAGCCCACGGCCACGACGGCCACCGTTGCGATCACGCCACCGATCACGATATTGCCCGTACCATCCTTGACGTTGTACAGGATCACCAACGGCAGCGCCAGCAGGCTCACCATGTTCATCACCTTGATGAGCGGGTTGATCGCCGGGCCCGAAGTATCCTTTAGTGGATCGCCCACAGTATCGCCGGTCACGCTGGCCTTGTGCTTCTCGGAGCCCTTGCCGCTCTTGGCCGTGCGCGGTTCGTCTTCGATCATCTTCTTGGCATTGTCCCACGCGCCACCGGCGTTGGACATGAAAACAGCCATGAGTTGCCCGCTGAGAATCATACCGGCCAGGAACCCCCCCAGCGCGAACGGCCCGAGGAGGAATCCCACGATCAGCGGCGTGCCGATGGCCAGCAACCCCGGGCCGATCAGTTCCTTCTGAGCCGAGACCGTGCAGATGCTCACCACGCGACTGTAGTCGGGCGTCTTCTTCCCGCTCATGATCTCGGGATCGCGGAATTGCCGCCGACACTCGAAGACAATCAGGTACGCGGCCCGCCCCACGGCGCGAATGGTCATCGCGCTGAAGAGCAACGGTACGGCACCACCAATGAGCATTCCTATGAAGACCAACGGTTCCGCCACGGTCAGCCGCGACGCACCCGAAGTGAAATCGCCAATCAGCAATTGCCCGATCTTCTCTTCGCTCCCGGTCACCAGCACCGCGATGAAACTCGCAAACAGCGAAATCGCTGCGATCACGGCCGAGCCAATCGCAATGCCCTTGGTGATGGCCTTGGTGGTGTTCCCCACGGCGTCGAGATCGGCCAGAATCTGGCGGGCTTTGGTGTTCGCTTCCGGCGTGAGATAGCCGGGATCGCCGGGCTTCAGCACCGTCCCACCTTCGCCCTTGTTGAACGCCATCTCACCGATGCCATTGGCGTTGTCTGCGATGGGTCCGAACACGTCCATGCTGATGGTGTCGCCCGTGAGCGTGAGCATGCCGATCCCACACATGGCCACACCGAAGGCCATGAACAGCAGGTGATCGGGGTGGCCAATCACCACCACCGAGGCGAGCACCGCACCCGAGATAATCAACACCGCCCAGACCGAGCTTTCCAGCCCCAACGCCAACCCCGAGATAATGTTGGTCGCATGCCCCGTGTGACTGCTCTTCACCACCTCTTTCACCGGGTTGTATTCGGTACTCGTCCAGTATTCCGTGCACTTGTTGAGGAAGACAGCGAGCAGAATGCCGATGAGGCAACAGAACGCGACCCGCATGTTGATGCCGGGCGAAAGCGGTACGTGGTACCGGGCCTGCGAGAGTTGCAGCAATGTGAGATCGAACTTGGTTTCCTCGGGTAGCTGATGACCGTACTCGGTCAATCGGTTCCGTTCGGTTTCCGTCAGCGCCATGACGTTGATTCGTGTATCGGCCAACTCGGCACGCTTGTCGGCATCGAGTTTCCGCCAGGCCATCAGCGCCTGGGCTCGCCAGCGATCGACTTGCTCTTCCAGTTTGCGAGTCTTCTCCGAATTGCGTTCCGGCCCATTACGGAGCTCCCGCAGCCGGGTCACTTGCTGGGTGACCGTGTCGGGGCCATCCTGTTGCAGTCCCAGCGTATTCCGGAGCGACGGTGTATCGAACAACTCCTGGTACATTCCCTTGTCGATGCCACGCTCGACGATGTAGGCCGAATCGAAGGTGAGGTAGATCGCTCCCAGCGCCAGGAAACCCACCGTGCTGATGGCCGCACTGCGCCAAAATCCGCGATTGATGGAGCGCATCGCAATCGACGCATCCCCTGTGGTGATGCCGCGGCCCACCAGCGAAGTGCTGATCATGCTGCTGACCACGCCGATGGCCTGCACGAGTAGCGGGAAGATCATCCCTTTGTAGCCGAACGCGGCGTAGCCCAGCATGACGGCAGCCACCATCGTGACTGAGTAGCTTTCAAACACGTCCGCCGCCATACCCGCACAATCGCCGACATTGTCGCCCACGTTATCGGCGATCGTCGCGGCGTTCCGCGGATCGTCTTCCGCCATCGACTGTTCGATTTTCCCGACGAGATCGGCACCGACATCGGCAGCCTTGGTGTAAATGCCACCACCCACCCGCATGAACAGTGCCAGCAGTGATCCGCCAAAGCCGTAGCCAATCAAGATTTCGTAAGCGAGCTCACCGAACATGAGCAAGATGATCGCCCCACCGAGAAGCCCCAGGCCGCAGGTGAACATGCCAGTGATGGTGCCGGTCTTGTACGCCAACCGCATGGCCGACCCGAAGTCGACCTTCGCGGCAGCAGCGACTCGTACATTGCCAGCGGTGGCCAGTCGCATGCCAACGAACCCGACCGCCGCCGAGAAGAGCGCCCCCATGAAGAAGGCCAACCCACGACCCAGCGCGATCACTTGCAGCTCACTGGCCGAGTGCATACCGGGTTCGAGTTGCCATGGCCACTTACTCGCAATGATGATCCCGGTGAGTACCACAATCAGCGCGCCGACCACCGTGAATTGCCGGCGAAGGTAGGCGTTCGCCCCGTCGCGCACCGCCAGGGCCACCGCTTGCATGGCCGGTGTCCCGGTATCAGCCGCATAAACATCTTTCATCAGCATCGCGGCATAACTCAGCCCCGCGATTGCGATCACAACACAGGCTAACAAGCCGAGCTTTTCACCCAGGCCATACGCACTGGATGTGACGAATCCGAACGGTTCCCAGTCGGCACCAAAGAGCGTGAGCGAACTCGACGGTGCCGCACCGAGCAAGCCGATCGGTAGGGCACAAATGAGGATCAAGAGCCAGGGGAAACGGGCGAGAGGTCGCGAGCGGCGGGGCGGCATATGGCAGTCCTGCAACAATACGACAAACCCGGCCGGACGTGCTCCGGCCCGCGGGAGAGTGCGGAACCGTGCACGGGTGTGAGCCGGGCTGGTTAGTGAATCTGCGTCGGCCGGGTCCGGCCGCGAGAGTGGTAAGGATAGACCAATCGATTGCGACAGTCCACCACACCCGGCAAACCGAAGGCGCAGCCCTCGCACGCGGGTAACACTATATAGACAGTCGTCGGTTCGTCGTCAGCCCTTGAAATGGGCAGTTCGACCCCTACCCGAGCCGACCACGTGGTAGTGAGTTGTCGCAAAATCTTGCCCGGCCAGGGGTAATCCCAAGTCGCCGTTCCCGTGATGAGTCGCCGGACACCGGCCACACAAAAGCCCGTTCCCGCCAGCAGCAGTTCTGTCACCTCGGAACCCGCGCGAACGCTCGCCCCTTGCTGGCCCCGAACGCTCATTTCCCGCAGATCGAGCCGGGCTTCCACACTGCGGAGGCCGAGCTGCTCGCACAGCTCGCGCACCACTTGCGCGCTGATGCTCGCTTGCACCGTGCCGGGGATTGGGTGAATCACCGTCTCTCCCGCGACCGCAAGAATTGCACCGATCGCGGTATCGCCCACACCATTCTGGTTCAGCACCACAGGCACGGCTCCAGGAGTCTGGAGTCGGTGCCCGGCGATGTGCCAGAACATCCGGCTTCGGTGTTTCACCCGGGGCGGCAGCAGATCCGAATCATCCGAATGCTGTGTCCCGACCACTTCGAGCGTGACACCTTCCGTGAAGAAGTGGCGATAGCGTGCCACGGGTAGCGGGTACGTCACCATGCCCAGTGTCGCTGGGCCATTAGGCGTACTCTCACCCAAATAGAAGCCAAGCGGCCCCGGTGTTGCGAAGGTGACCAGTTGCAACTCCCCATCCGGAACCAGCAACTGCGCGTTGTGTGAAACGAGTTGCTCAGCCGTGACTGTGAGTTGCTCATCGGACAAAGACAGGGGGATCGCACAGGTCTGGCAATCGCGGCGGAAGCGGGCCAGGTGATCGGGCCAGCGAAAGAGCTTCCGCTGGAACGTGCGAGCATTATCGACAACGGTGGCACCCGAAACGAAGCCCGCATCGTTCAATGGCAACGCGGCCTCGCCAAAGGGCAAATACTGTCCGTTCAAGTAGGCGAGTGGTGCTGGCATGGCAACCCCGAGGTTCAGCCCAGGGAATCGGTGAGGTGATACGGCACCACGACTTCGCCGCGCGGATGGGGGAAGTACTGGTTCAGCCCATGCAGTTGAGCCAACAGAACGTGCTCGTGGGTGACCATGCGGTGGTGGCCCGGGTTCGCATCCGGCGAGCGTTCTTCGATCCAGTCGCGGGCTTCGTTGGGCGGGATTCCACACGCAATCAGATACAGCCAAAGAATGGTGGGGGCCCGCTGTTGCCCCGCGATGCAGTGGACATAGACATGCGACCCCGGCACCGCCACCAGACGGTGCAGCGTATCGAGTGCCGTGATGGCCAGCGGGGTCGGCAGCCGACCCGAGTCGTCGAGCGGCACCCAGGCGATTTCCCGGAACCCATGTACATCTGTGACGAGTGAACTGGGAGCCTGCGAGACATTCAGGATGTGTGTGACCCCGCACTCCCGGAGGCGCACGGCCCGCTCCGGTGTTGCAAACGGCCCGACCGAGAGCACCTCTGTGATGCGAAACATGGCACTATCTTACCGCGCATTACGCCGCGCGTGTGAGCGCCGTTGGTGCGAGAATTGCGTCGAGCACAGCGAGTGTGCGGGCCGTGGCCCCTTGCTGCCGTCGCACGAGTTCACGGGCCGCGGCTCCCCTGCGTTCTCGGAGCGTTTCATCCGCAAGCAGCGCCGCCAGC
>JBGTAO010000189.1:0-10961 GCA_041749835.1 Gemmata sp.
AATTGCAACCCGACGGCCAATTAGCCCGGCACTTGTGCCGGGCTTTCTCTTTCGAATTGCAAATCGAATTGTTACTTCAGCAGCCCGTAATTCACCAGCGTCTGCCGCACCTTGGCCTCGCTTGCAGCGTCCATGGGGTACATGGGCAGGCGCATCTCACCGTTGCCACGCCCGAGCAGCTTCATCGCCGTTTTCAGCGGAATCGGGTTGGTCGCCACGCCGAGCATGTCGCGGCACAGCGGGAACAGTTTGCGATGCCACTGCTGTGCTTCTGCGATGTTCCCGGCGGTGAAGGCTTTGACCAGTGCCATCATGTCGCCGGGCACGATGTTCCCGACAACCGAAACCACGCCCTTGCCACCCACGCTCATGATGGGCAACGTGAGGCTGTCGTCGCCACTGAGCAGTGTGACATCGCACAGCGCCGCGGTCTGGCTGGCCTGGTCGAGTGAACCGGTTGCTTCCTTCACGGCGACAATCGTGGGGTACTTCTCGGCCATGCGTGCGATCGTCTCGGGCAATATGTTCGATCCCGTTCGCCCGGGGATGTTGTAGACCACAATCGGAAGATCGGTGGCCTCGGCGACCGCGGCGAAGTGGCGGAAGTACCCTTCCTGGGTGGGCTTGTTGTAGTAGGGCCCGACTTGCAAGGTTCCGTTGGCCCCGGCCTTCTTCGCGGCTTTGGTCATGCGAATCGCTTCGGCAGTGTTGTTCGAACCGGTGCCCGCCATGATCTTGGTCCGGCCACGAGCACGTTCGCACACGAACGCCACGACTCGCTCATTCTCTTCGTGTGTGAGTGTGGGCGATTCGCCGGTTGTACCGCAGGGAGCCAGCGCATTGGTGCCTTGCTCGCAGTGCCAATCGACGAGCTTTCCGAGATCGTCCCAATCGACTTCGCCGTTCTTGAACGGGGTAACAATCGCAACTGTGACGCCGGCGAACAACTCGCCTCGGGTGGCAGCCATGACAAACCTCGCGGGTAGAAAGCAACCGATGTGTCAGATTATGAATCTGGTTCAGCACGAGCAAGCGCGGACAGGATCTGAGTGACGGAGGGCGTAGGCCCTCCGGTTCTCGTGCGGTGCGAACAGGGTTAACCCTTGACCACCGCGCTGGCGGTGCTGGCAATGAAATCGCGGCTGAGTTGCGCGATGAACTCCACCGAGATCTCTTTCGGGCAGGCCGCTTCGCACTCATTGATGTTGGTGCAGTGCCCGAAGCCTTCGCGGTCGTGGGTGGCCACCATCTTGCGAACGCGGTCGTTGCGCTCCGCTTGCCCCTGCGGCAAGTTTGCAAGATGCCCCACCTTGGCCGAGAGAAACAGCATGGCCGAGGCATTGGGGCACGCCGCCACGCACGCACCGCAACCGATGCACTCGGCGGCATCCATGGCCCGATCCGAATCCACCTTGGCGATGGGCAGCGCGTTGCCGTCCGGAGCGCCGCCTGTATTCACGCCAACGAAGCCACCACTCTGGATCACCCGATCGAACGCGGTGCGATCGCAAACCAGGTCCTTGATGACCGGAAACGCCTTCGCCCGCCACGGTTCGATGGAAATGTGATCGCAGTCGTTGAAGCTGCGCATGTGCAACTGACAACTGGTTGTCGCTCGTTCCGGGCCGTGTGCGAGTCCATTGATCATCATGGCACAGGAACCGCAGATCCCTTCGCGGCAATCGTGGTCGAACGCCACGGGTTCTTCGTCCTGCTTGATCAACGACTCATTGAGCACGTCGAGCATTTCCAGGAACGACATGTCCGGGCTGACATCGTCGAGGCGGTACGTCGCCATGCGCCCACTGTCGGCCCGCGACTTCTGCCGCCAGATATGCAGTGTGAGTTTCATGGGTAACCGGTGGTCTCGGTGTGGAATCAGTTCGAAGGGAGCTTCCGGTGGGATGGAGTAAACCCGCGTTCGCTCCAAACCCGGCGTTCCCACGGTTTACTTGTAGCTTCGCTCGGCCAGTTTGACGTTCTCGAACACCAGCGGTTCTTCATGGCGAGCGGGTTGCTGCTCAGGTCCGCGGTATTCCCAGGCAGCCACGTGGCAGTACTTCTCGTCGTTGCGCTTGGCTTCGCCTTCGGCCGTCTGGTATTCAGTGCGGAAGTGCCCGCCACAGCTTTCTTCGCGGACCAGCGCATCGAGCGCGAGTAACTCACCGAACTCGAGGTGGTCGGCCACACGGTTGGCCCGCTCCAGTGCCACGTTCATATCGGCATCGGTGCCGGGCACAGTGACGTTCGCCCAGAACTCGGCTCGCAAGCCGCGGATCTTCTGGATTGCATCTTCCAGGCTCTTGCGGCTGCGAGCCATGCCGACTTCGTTCCACATCACCTTACCGAGTTCTCGGTGCAGTTCGACGGCTGTTTTCTTACCCTTGATGGCGAGGAGTTTCTTGATCTTCTCGTGGGCCTCGGCTTCGCACCGTTTGAACTCGGGGTGATCGACCGGAGTGACACCGGGCTGCTGTTCCGCCAACCAGTTGGTGAGCGTGTACGGTAGCACGAAGTAACCATCGGCGAGCCCCTGCATGAGCGCGGAAGCACCCAGGCGGTTCGCACCGTGATCCGAGAAGTTCGCTTCGCCAATCACGAACAAACCTGGAACGTTGGACATCAGTTCGTAGTTCACCCAGAGGCCGCCCATGGTGTAGTGCAACGCCGGGTAAATCCGCATTGGTTGCTTGTAGGCATTCTCGGCGGTGATCCGTTCGTACATGTCAAAGAGGTTACCATACTTCTCGCGGACGCGGCTCTCGCCTTGTTTTGCAATCGCGGCAGCGAAATCGAGGTACACCCCCCGCCCACCGGGGCCAACGCCGCGACCTTCGTCGCACGCTTCCTTCGAGGCCCGGCTGGAAATATCGCGGGGTGCCAGGTTGCCGTAGCTGGGGTACTTCCGTTCCAGGTAGTAATCGCGGGCGCTTTCCGGGATCTCGTTGGGGTGCTTGCCAGCGTCGCCGGGTTCCTTGGGCACCCAGACACGGCCATCGTTGCGGAGGCTCTCGCTCATCAGCGTCAGTTTCGACTGATGATCACCCGTCACGGGGATGCACGTCGGGTGAATCTGTGTGTAACAGGGATTGGCGAACGTGGCCCCGCGCTTGTAGGCACGGTAAGCCGCCGAGACATTGCAGCCGTTCGCGTTCGTGCTCAGGAAGAAGGTGTTGCAGTAGCCACCGGTGGCGAGCACCACGGCATCGGCGGTGAAGAGTTCGGTCTTGCCCGTGTCGAGGTGCCGCGTGACTATGCCCCGGGCTTTCCCATCCACGACAACGAGATCGAGCATCTCGCAGCGCGGGAACATCTTGACGGTGCCCGCTGCAATCTGGCGACTGAGCGCCTGGTACGCACCCAACATCAACTGCTGGCCGGTCTGACCGCGGCAGTAGAAGGTCCGCTGGAGTTGTGCCCCGCCGAAGCTGCGTGTATCGAGCAAGCCGCCGTATTCGCGTGCAAACGGAACACCCTGCGCCACGCATTGATCGATGATGTTTACCGAGACTTCCGCGAGCCGATGCACGTTCGCTTCGCGGCTGCGGAAGTCGCCACCCTTGATGGTGTCGTAGAAGAGCCGGTAGACGCTATCGCCATCGTTGCGATAGTTCTTGGCGGCGTTGATACCACCTTGTGCGGCGATGCTGTGGGCTCGTCGGGGCGAATCCTGGTAGCAGAAACTCATGACCTTGTAGCCGAGTTCCGCCAGCGACGCTGCCGCACTGCCGCCCGCCAACCCGGTTCCCACCACGATGACGCTGTAGCGGGCTTTGTTCACCGGGCTGATGAGCTTCTGGTCTCGCTTGTAACGCGACCATTTTTCCGCGAGCGGTCCGCCAGGAACTTTCGATTCCAGGTTCATGATTGAGCCTTTGATCAGGAACGTCGAGCGCAGCCCGACATCCGTTACGAAGTCATTCGGAAGCGTGACCGGAATACTGCCATCGCGGCCTTACGCAACCCGGGGGTAGATCGGTGGAGCCCAGCCAGCCATCACACCCAGCACGATCGCCAGGTTGCCCAGCAAGATGGTCGCGGCGATGGCGAGGCCTAGCAACTTGATCGGCCCGGCGACTCGGCGGTTCTTCAACCCGAGGGTTTGGAGCGAACTCTGGATGCCATGCACCAGGTGAACGAACAGCGCGAACTGTGCAACCACATAAAGCACCACCAGCCAGGGTGTAGTGAACCCGGCCACCACCATGCTGTAGACGTCGTGCTGCCCCTTGGCGTCCTTCAATTCCAGGTAGCTCACGACTCGGCCCGGTTCCACCTCGGCCCCATGTACCCACGCAAACGTGAAGTGAGCCAGATGGAAGAGCACAAAGAGGCCAACCGTGAGTCCGCTCCAAAGCATGGTGCGGCTGGAGATGGTGGCCTGAGCCGAACCGCGGTACTGGTACGCCACCGGGCGTGCCCGCCGGGCTCGAAAATTTAACCGCAGTGCCAGGAACAGGTGTAACACGAAGATTCCGAGCAGGCCGGCCCGGGCAATCCAGATGAGGGCACCCAGATCGTGCTTCAAAAAGTAAGCGTAGCCGTTGAGCGATTCCGGCCCACTGAAGACCTTCAGATTGCCGATCATGTGGAAGAAGACGAAGCCCGCCAGCCCCAGACCGGTCAGTGCGACCAGGATCTTGGCACCCACACTGGAGTCGAGCCAGCCCTGCAGAAAGGGGCCGGGTGCTTCCGTGGGTTCGAGTTGGGGTGAGCCTTTAGGATTGCTGTGATACTCAGTCGCGGAAGCCATGTTCGTGCGCAGTCCGAATAGTGGATAACGAATGACAACGCGCCGTTACTCTCAGTGTAGGCGCTCGGGGCGGTCTGGCGATGTCGAGTTACGATGTTCCGCCGAGTTGCGGGTAGGCTCGCAAGGACTTTGCCGCCTGACCGCATCAGATGGCAACTAAAGCGCAGGAGACGGCCCCATTGGGTCTATCCGCAGGGCTGGACCAGATCCCAGCGATTGCCATAGAGATCGAGGAAGACGATCACGGTGCCGTACGGTTCCTGCCGCGGTTCGTCGATGAAGCGCACACCGTGGGAGCGCATGTGCTGGTAATCTCGCCAGAAGTCGTCGGTTTGCAGGAAGAGGAAGACGCGGCCGCCGGTTTGGTCGCCCACCCGCAATTCCTGTTCCGGCGTGGCCGCCCGTGCCAGCAGCAAGGCAGTGCCACCACCGGGCGGGCGAACCACCACCCACCGCTTGCTCGGGCTCATGGGCGTATCTTCGACCAATTCGAAGCCCAGAACCTGGGTGTAAAACGCGATCGCCTCGTCGTAGTCTCGCACCACCAGAGCGAGCGCGGTAATGGTCTTCGCCATCCGGTTCGTACTCACACCAGAGGTAGAGGAAGCGGGGCCGGGTTCGGTTCAGCGGGTGCCGGCAGGAGCCCAGCGGCCTCTTCGAAGCAGCGCCCGGCTGGCCAACGAACATCCACCTCATTCGGATCGAGTGGAAATGGCGGTTCCACCACCACGCCCACACCCAGACCACGGCCCCAGGAATCGAAAGCGTTGGGTTGCCACGTCGCCGGGTTCTTGATGACACGATCCCCAACGTGGAACGGCAATGGCATACCAACCTCGCAAGAGGGCGAACCTTGACGATTGATCACTCTTACTACTTCGCGGGTTCGAACGGCAACGCCGACTTGTGCATCACCAACCGCAGTTTGCCGTCGGCACACTTGCGGAACGCGAAGGTCTTATCGACCATGATCTCCTTGCCATCCGGGCCGGTCAGGTAGACGTTACCCATGGTGAGCGCAATCTCGCTGTGAACCTGGATGCCGTTATCACCTTCGCCGGCGTTATCGAAGCGGACTTTGGTCCAACCCTTCAGAGCGAATCCGTCGTCTTCGGGAAAGTTCGGGTTGCCGCCCACGAAGTACGAAAGAGCCCCTTCCTTCGTTTTGCGGAAGGTGTTCTTGCCGTGCGCCAGGGTGGGCTTGAAGAAGACCTGGCCATCCGCGTAGTCGTACAAGTCGTCGATGATTTGCCGAGCCACGGCCTTGTAGTCGCCGCCATCCTTGTGGGTTTTGCTAATCTTCACCAGCGCATCGCACCAGGCCTGCTGAGCCGCATTCACTTGTTCTTTGGTCATCGTCGGCTTCTGCGGCGGTTGCGCGGCCACCGGGGCGAACGCAAACACGACCGTGAGCATGACCGCAACCAGCACGCTGATACGAGCCCCATTCCTACCCGCCAATCCCTGGATCTTCGACATCAGTGAACTCCCGTTGAAAGCGATGGGCAAGACGAAAGCAGTGCGCTGGCACACACAGATACCAAAACCGCATCAAAGCCGAGCCAACACTACTGGTAATGGAACTACAAGTTCTCCCTGCGGCGACAACCTTCGGAATGGATGCGCCTGCCCCCAAAACAACGCGGGATTGTGCGGCAACGGTTCTACGAACCGGCACCACACAATCCCGTTCACGCTTGCTTCGGGCCAACATGTTACTGCAATTGGTTATTCATCGTACTCTGGCGACGCATCAACTGCGCGATCAGGTTCCCAAAGATGCCACCCGTCAGGGCGTCCTCTTCCGAGTTGGCATCACGCCAGAAGCACTTCAGAGCAATCTGGGCACAGCGTTCCTGGAACTGCGCCGGGGTTTCCTGGAGATCCGGGAACTTCTCGATGAAGTCGAGCATTTTCAGGTGTTCCGTCTCGTACGAGCCGAGAATGCGCGACGCCATCCGCTTCTTGTCGACCGCTTCCATGTAGGTCAACTCGACGGCCTTATCGATCCGCCCGGGCCGCGTGCTGATGAACTCGGTCGTGCCATCGGGCAACTGGCGCGGCAGTCCCAACGCCGGGTCGATCTTGGTCAGATCGTTGGTGGTGATGATGGTGAAGATCCCATCGGCGCGTTCGACACCATCGAGGCAGTTGAGCAAGCAATCGAAGGTGAGCAGTGGCCCGAAGCCGCCGCGGCCGTTCTTCTCGCCACCCTGACCGTCGCCATCCTTTTTGTCCTGCGGCATCATCGGGAACATCCCGGGCCGACGGACGACGTTCTCCCGGCCGTGGAACACGTTATCGATATCCTCGATGAGGGCGATGCAGGGCGTGTTGGTCTGCATTTCGGTCCACGCCTTCATCAGATCGTGGTTTGCCATCTCGGCGAGATTGTAAACGTAAATCGGCAGATTCAGATCCTCGGCGAAGGCCCGCGCCAGCGCGGTCTTACCGGTTCCAGGTGGGCCGTAGAGCAACCAACCGCGCTTCCACGGAATCCCTTTCTCGATGTACCAGTCCTTGCTCTTGCGCCACAGTTCGATCTCCTTGATCAGATCCTTGACCCGCATCGGGAAGATCAGGTTTTCCAGTGCGCTCCCGCTGTTGATGCGAGCCTTCCCCAACTGCTCCGGCGAGTGCGCGAGCAACCGATAGCTCCCTTGCTGGTACCAGGCCAACCCGTCGCTACTGCTACCGTACTCGCTGTTGTCGTTTCCCCGGGGCGGAACGTGGTGAATGCAGAAGCGGTTCTTCGTGGCGGTCTGCTGGTCTTCGTTGGACCACGACAGGTTGTTGCGAATGTCGCATGCCGTCTTCAAGAGCTTCTCGATATTGAGTGTGCCACGAACGAACGTCAGCGCCGAGTAGACCTTCATCCCGCTGCTGGACGATTCGTTGTTGCCACGACTGCTGGCGGCCTTGCTCTCGACTTGATTGGAGAACAGGAACGGGAACCAGCCGTTCCAGAGAATGAGCGTGCGGTTGCCATAGACCTCATAGGGAATCAGGCCGTAGCGGCCGTCGCGCTGATACTCCCAGCTTGCGCCGTACATCTTGTCGTAGTTGCGCGAACGCTGATAGTTGGCGATCAAGTACGAGATGATCGCTTCGTGGCCCGCTTCCGTAGGGATTTCGACCCGCTGAACGAGCAACCCCATGATGCGCCACAGCACGCCCTTGATCTTGCTCCACATACTGGCGACCAGGCCCAAAGCGGCCCCACCAGCCAACAGGCCAAATGCGGTATCTTGCACAGGTTTCCTCCGGGAAGCGTTGTTCGTGAATGCGTGAAACACAGTCCCCTTTGCTGCCAGGGCACTGGCTGGTTCGGTTTCAAGAATGGAAAACGGTTGAGTTTCGCCCGCCGCAGTGGCAGGGCGCACGACGACTCAGTAGGTCTCACCCGTCACGATGCGCCTGCCACGGCAATATTCCCAGATTGTGGCACAGCGTGTGCAGCAACGTGGATCACGGCGAATCTCGTTGATCGCAACAGCCCGAGTACGGTTCGACCCGTACACTACCCCCGAAGGCCGGGGCTGGCCCGGCTACTCACCGCGATCCTTTTCCACCGGAGTTGCACCATGGCGTTCACTCTGCCGGCTCTCCCGTATGCGTTCGATGCACTGGAACCTCACATCGACGCGAAGACGATGGAGATTCATTCGCAGAAGCACCACAAGGCCTATGTCGATAACCTGAACAAGGCGCTCGAATCGGCCCCAGACTTGGCGAGCCTCGATATCGTGGCGCTGCTGCGCGACATCAAGAAAGTGCCCGATTCGATTCGGCAGGCTGTCATCAACAATGGCGGCGGGCATCACAACCACGCGCTGTTCTGGGAGATCATGGGCCCCGGGGCCGGCGGCGAACCGACCGGCGCAGTGGCCGAGGCCATCACCGCGTCCTTTGGCGATTTCGCCAAGCTCAAGGACACCGTGAAGAGCAACGGCTTGACGCAATTCGGCAGCGGCTGGAGCTGGGTGGTCTGGAGTCCGGCCAGCAGCAAACTGGAAGCGATCAAGAAGCCGAACCAGGACAGCCCACTGATGGATGGCCTGGTGCCGATTCTGGGTGTGGACGTGTGGGAACACGCCTATTACCTGAAGTACCAGAACCTCCGGGCTTCGTATCTCGACGCCTGGTGGAATGTGGTCAACTGGAAGGCCGTTGAAGCCAAGCTGGTCGCCGCAAAAGCCGGGAAGTGATTTCCCCCACGAACCGCGAAGCGCGCTGGTTGCTTCGCGGTTCAAGCTCATCTTGCATTTCGCACGCAGCCGCGATATCGACCCGCATATTCCATAGTCCCTGCACGGATGCTGGGGTTCGCTTATGTGCGGTATGTTTCGCGCGTTGGTTCTGCTTGTTGGTTTGCTGGCACTCGGGTGTCATCACGACAAGTATCACATGACGCCGCCCAAGGTCGAGGAGTATTCGCTCCCGCCCGATGAGGCTCGCTACAACCTTCCCGACACCGCAGGCTACCGGAAGCCCGCGCCCAAGAAGGAAGACAAATCGATGATGGGCGGCCCCGGCGGGCCGATGGGCCCCGGCGTTGGCGGCTTCTGACGGTGAGCAGGCAGAAGCGCACGAGCGACGAGGAAACCTCGTCGCTCGCAACGTTGATGCGGAATCATCCCGGTATCAGGCGATCGCCAATCGCCGACGGCGAACCCATCCCGCCAGCCCAAGCACACCCGCCGCCAGGGCCAGCACCTGCCCCGGTTCCGGCACCGGCGTGTAGAGCACCACATCCATACCACCGCTTGTCAGGCCGTTCACGTAATCACCGGTGTAGCTGACGTAAAACGTGGTGCTGCCGATTAACACCGGCGCGTCTTGCGCGATGCCATTAAACGTGCCGACCACCGAATTCCCCGTTTGGTTCACGATGATGAACAACTTCTCGTCGTTGCCGGGGGTGTAGCCCAGGGTGCCGCTGAGCGTGGCGTTGTTCAGGTTCACCAACGAACCGGGGTTCGAGACCACCAACTGACTGTACCCGGTGCCCGCCGTAGTGCTGTTGAGTGTGACTGCAAACGTGGCTCCGGAGTTGAAGTTGGCATTACCCGAACTGATGGTGAGCGGGCCGCCGAGATCCGGACGAAGCGTGCCGCCACTTTGCACCGTCACGTTCCCTTGAACAGTCCCACTCCCCCGCAGCAGGCCACCGCTGGCGACCGTGGTGTTGGCGGTCAGTTGGCTTCCCACGCCGACCTCGATTGTGCCGGCGTTCACCAGCGGGCCATTGGTGGGGGTGAAGTTCCGGCCACCGAGAATCCGCAGTGTCCCGCTGTTGCTGTTAAGCGTGTTGAGGGCATCGAATCGCGAATCGACTCCACTCAGAATCACGGTGGTGTTCGCCGCCATTGTGTGAATGGTTCGAGTATCCAGTTCCAGAAGACCCCGGTTCTGAATATCCCACGTTCCGCCGGTCAGCGTGTTCCCACTGAAGTTGGTCAGGTTTGTGGAATTGGGAATGAAGACGCTGCTGTACACCGATGCGTCGTCCGAGGTAATCCGCAGCGTGCCAGTGTTTGTGAATGTACTCACGGAAACGCTGAGCAAGGTGTTGCTGATCGATTTCTCGATCAAACCCTGGTTCACAATCGTTCCCGCTCCGGTCACAAAGATGCCCTCAGACAGGGCACTGTTCCCTGTGGCGTTGAGAACTACCGACGAATCGAACGTGATGGTATGACCGCCGTCGACCGCCAAATTGGTGTAGGAACTGGTACTTCCGAAGTTGATTGTGAGATCGGAAAGTACTTTGGTTTGCTCAAAGACGAGAAAGTTCGCGGTGTTGAGATCGAGTATGGTGCCCGCTGCAAGTGTGGAATTCCCGCTTAGTACGACTACTGCGCTACTTTCCGTGAAGTTCAATACCCCGAGCCCGACCGCCACATCGTGGAGCCGATTCAAACTATTCGTGAGTTGCAACTGGGCACCTGTAGCCGTGATGCTACCGCCAGTGATCGTGCCACCGTACAGTCGCAAGTCGCCCGTCGCCGCCGTGATCGCCAACGTGGTCGAAGAGTTGTCCAACTGACCTGTCAGGTTCACGGTGCCACCCGAGCGGGTCAATCCGCCCAGGCCGAGTTTCGCCGTCGTCGTATTCCCACCCAGGTTCAGCGTGCCGCCGGTCAACGCGATCGTGCCCTGATTGTCCCAGTCCGTGCCACCCAGCAACATTGTGCCATCGGTTACG
>JBGTAO010000190.1:0-4616 GCA_041749835.1 Gemmata sp.
GGTCGATCTCACCGATCTCCGTGATTCCATCAGCACCGCGAGTAAGCGTGGTGGAAACGTCGACGAAGTCAGCAAAGCGCTGGAGGCTCTGGAGCAGGCCATCGAAAAGGGCCTGGGTATCGATAACACCAAGACCAGCCCCGCCGCGCCCGCCGAGTTGACCGCACTTCGCACCGCTGTGGAAAGCGCAGGCCGTAAAGGTGAGAACGTCGATGCGATTCGCAAGCAACTCGACACCGTCGAGATGAAGCTGCTTGGGCGAATGCTCGCGGCCCCGAAACCGGCACCCGTACTGGTACCTGAGCCCACCCGCCCGAACAGGCCCAATCGCCCGCAGGGTGGCGTGGTGTTCCCCGATATCCCGGGCGTCCCCGGACGAGCACCCGGCCAACCACCGCGGATTATCCTGCCCAATCCGGGCCTCTTCCCAGGCGGAGCACCGGGTGTCGGCCTGAACCCGGCTGAGATTCAACGCGCCCAAGAGTTGATGCGCAAAGCGATGGAAATGCAAAATGGCAACTTCGACGATGTGGAAGCCTTGAAGATCATCGAAGAAGCGCAAGCAATGATGCGAAAAGCACTAGGCGGTGCTGCGTTACCCGCGCTCGATGGCCCGGGCGGCCTCCTGCCGGGTGGTGGTGGCTTCGGTGGCTTCGGCGGTAACGGGGGCCTGGCAGTTCCGCCTGTGCTCCTGCCCAATCTGGGCGGCGGTGGTGTTCGCAATGATCGCGCTCGCCTGGGTATCCGCATGGAACGGATCAACCCGCTGACAGCCGAGCAGTTGGGGCTTGAAGGAGCCCTTGGCGTTGCCATCACCGAAGTGATCGCTGGTTCACCTGCGGACAAGGCTGGCTTCAAAACGCACGACATCGTTCTCGAGTTCGCTGGTAAGCCGGTTTCGGACATTCCGGATGAACTCGCCCGCCAAGTCGAGACCGTGAAAACTGGCGAGAAGGTTGATGCGCTCGTGCTGCGGAAGGGGAAGAAGACCGAGATCAAGGGAATCGATCTGCCCGAGTTCAAGCGTGAAGCACAACTACAACCCCAACGGCCAGTACTGCAGCCGATTATCCCTCAGCTCGCGCGGCCAGGGATCGATGGCAACGGCGTCCAGGGCTTGCCAGGCTTTGGTGGCGGTGGCGACTCCACTTCCATGAGCATGAACAACGGCAACTTCACCATCAAGGCTCAGCGGAATGGTGTGAAGTACGTGATTCACGGCACCGCGCAAGACGGCAAGACCGTGGTGAGCGAAGTGAATATCGACGACGCGGGACTGACCCATAAGGTCAGTGAGTTGGACAAGGTGCCCGCGGAGTTCAAGCCAACCGTTGAGAAGTTGCTCGAAGGGGTGAAGGTGAAGCGATAAGTCGCACCCGCTCATTCGGCAGAATCACTACAAACCGACAGGGGTCCCGCGGGGGTCAGGATCGTTTTGGCGATCTCGATACTCAGGCGGGATCTTTGTGCATCATAATCACTTCTTTACTTCACACGAATCTTGCACGATTTGCACAGTTCAGATGATATCGGAAAGTTCGGGAACTTTAGGGGCTTTTCACGACACAAATACGTTGGCATCTGTGTTTCATAGCTTAAACTGATGCGTGAGATGCGGGCTTCTCAACCTCTTCCAACCCGATCACCGCGTACACGGCTTCCCTGGGCAGAGACTTTGGCATGCTTGCTTCAGGTTCGATACTTTTGCTGGTCACTGTCGGAATCGGGCTGGGGTTGATCCTCACTCGAATCGCCCGTGGCATTGCAGAATCGATCGGAATGCTGGATGCCCCCGATGGTCATCGGAAGACACATGATCGCCCAATCCCCGTAGCGGGTGGTATCGCTGTTCTCGCAGCGGCGATCCTCACATTGATCATCTCGGCGTACCTGGAACCAGCAATCGCTGACACGTTATTGGCGCACAAGCGTCAAGCCATCGCGCTTCTGATCGCCGGGCTCATTATCACCACGGTGGGCGTCGCCGACGATCGCTACAACTTGCGTGCACGGTTCAAGTTGCTGGGTCAATTTGCCGCAATTCTGGTGCTGGTGAGTTGGGGCGGTATTCGCTTCGAACGTATCAGCCTGTTCGGCCAAATGCTCGAGCTGGGCCTACTGGCTATTCCCTGCACGATCCTCTGGCTTCTCGCCTGCATCAACGCCTTGAACCTGATCGACGGTATGGACGGGCTGCTCGGGACCATCGGCAGCATCGCGCTGATCACACTGGCTATAGTTGCCGCGATCAGCGGTCACACCTTCGCCGCGATCATAGCGACCGCTCTGGCGTGTTCCATTATCGGCTTCCTCTGGTGGAACTTACCGCCCGCGACGATCTACATGGGCGACGCCGGCAGTATGCTCATCGGCTTGGTCATCGGAGCGGTCGCCATCCCCGCTTCGCTCAAAGGTCCCGCGACAGTTGCACTCGGTGCACCACTTGCGATTCTGATTCTACCGATGTTCGACACAACAGCGGCGATCATTCGCCGGAAGCTCACGGGGCGCGGTTTGGCGACGGGCGATCGCGGGCACCTGCACCATGTGATGCAGCGGAACGGGCTAACTCGGGGCCGCGTGCTCGTGGTGGTCGCAGTGTTAGGGACTGTTGCCGCGATGGGCGCACTCGCCAGCACGGCACTCCACAACGATCTGTTTGCCGTCATCGCGGCACTCGGAGTTGTTTTTGCTCTGATTGCCGGCAAGCTCTTTGGAAATGCCGAGTTGCGCCTGATTCAGCGAAAGTTCAGCTCTTCGTTGCGGAAGTTCTTTCCTGGCCGACCAGCTCCGCAACCGTGGCAACTGGCCGTGCGACTGCAGGGCAATGGAAACTGGGATCAGGTATGGGAAGATCTCACAGGGATTGCCGAACGGATGAACCTGCAGACGATATGCCTGGATGTGAATGCGCCTTGGATCCACGAGAACTATCACGCTCGCTGGGATTGCCCGAAACAAGTCCACGAGTCGTACCTGTACCGCCTGGAGCTTCCGTTGTTCAGCGGCAGCATGTCCATTGGCCGGCTCAGCGTCGCCGCACGCCGCGATGAATCTCAACCACTCACGGATACGCTCGTTACGCTGAGTAAGATCCTTGAACTGGCCGAGGTGCATGCAACGGAATTGACGCCTCGTTACCCAACTCCTGTCACACCGATTCCACCCACTTTAGCGAAACCCGTTGTACCCGCTCGCGCCTGAGCCGTTCCCTTTTGCCCAGGCCGCATTACCAGCCGAACTTGAACAGAACCACCTCGGGGTGTTACTCTCTCAAATACGCGTGTTCGCCCGGCGTAAGAATTGCCGCCGGCACTGCGCCAGATGGGCTCCCCAAACCGCCCTTCTGGTGTTATCTGTCGGCGTGGGGTAAGCAGTGTCAGTAGCACCGCACGCGATCCCGGAGTTCCCCCTTGGCCACGCTCAACCCAACACAGTTCGACACGCAGTACTCTGACGTTGAGTTCGGTCAGAGTCAATCTCCCGGTGCTATGGGGGAAGAGGCTCCGCCGAACCTGTTCTTGCAGCTTCTCAAGCGGTGGCCCTGGCTACTGCTGGGGCTGGCTGTCGGTTTGGTGTTGGGGTTGCTGTATCACATGCAGCGTGCACCGGTGTACCAGTCCAGCGCTCAGTTATTGGTGATCAAGAATCGACCGGAGTTGAGCACGGGGAACCTGCCCGACTCCCGGCTGCAATATGTCGAAGACTATGTTTCGACCCAGGTCGTGCTGCTTCGCTCCGAGCGAATCCTGGAGCTTGCCTCACAGAAACTCCCCGAAGCCAGCAAGTTCCAGGACCCCCCACCGACGGGGCTGGCGGAACGAGTCGACATGCTGCGCAAGAACTTCGACGTGATCCGCGAGAAGGAACCGGGTTCGAGCACCTTCAGCAACACCTTGTTGGTCACCTTCAAGGCGTATCACCCCGCCGATGCTCCGATTTATCTCGATGCCATCATCCGTGCTTATCAATCCGAGCTCTCGTCGCTGTACGAAGAGGCGTCCAACTCGCAGTTGAAGCGGCTCGAAACCGAAATGCAGAACCTGGAAGAATCGCGCTCGAAGCTACTCCTCGAGCTGGGCGATTTCGAACGAAAGTTGCGCGGCGTCGAGCGTGATGGCGTGGTGGAGATTACCGGCATCAGCCAGGAAGACTTGCCCAACCTCCGCAATCGAGTGAGCGCCAACCGGCAGACCGATATTACCCTGGAATTGAAGTTGATCGTGGTTCGCAAAGATATCAAGGACATCGAGCAAACTGGGCCAACACGTGCCGAGCGACTCAAAATGATGTCTCAGTTCGGCCTTCAATCCGAGCGATCGTCGATCTTTGGTGGTGATGCACGCGATCCCGATTCGCTTCTCGCCGCACTGGTGTTCAAGAAGTCGGAGTTGTCGGCGCGATTGGGTGCGAAGCATCCCGAGATGGTAGCGCTGGATAATCAGATTGCAGTGGTTCAAAAGGAGCTCCAGGAACGCGGGGGCCAGCCCGACGATGAACTGGAACGGTTCCGCAAGAAGTTGAAGAACGAAGAAGCCGGGTTGGCGAGTCAACTCTCGGTGCTCAAGGATCAGATTGCCCGCGATGAGGACAAGGCCCGTCGGATGTCCGACTTG
>JBGTAO010000191.1:0-8165 GCA_041749835.1 Gemmata sp.
GATCCCGCCACCGATTCCACCTTGAATTCCACCTTGAATTCCACCGCCGATGCCCCCGATTCCACCGCCGATTCCACCCTGCACGCCGCCACCGACACCTTGAGCCCCCTGGACACCAGCGTTACCTTGCATGCCCTGGATACCCTGGATGCCAGCGAATCCTACTGGTCGCCACGGGCCGGGTGGCACATAGGGGAGAAGCTGAGAACGATACTTGTTTTGGCCTTGAGCCGGCAACAAGCCCGACAGCGGGAGCAACGCACACAGGCTGAGCCCGAAGGCCAAGAAAGCGAGCGGTCGGTGCAGAGAGCGAAACATGGTTAACCCTCAACTCGTGTGGTGTGGATTCTCGCAGTCCGAACCGCCGGTCCGCGACGGGAACGTCCGGAGGGCAACCCGGCATTCAATTGAATACAATTCAGGTTACCCACTTAAGGGACAGATGCAACCGTGGTCCTGAACTTGCGCGATGACTTCGAACAATTTCGCGACTACATCGACAACGTTAACGAATGCGCAGGCGCGTGAAATCGGTTGCTAGGCGAGGCGTCCTTAGTTGTTGAACACTGCAACCGGTCTGGGGTTTGCAGCTCCAGTCCAATTTCCCTGCAAATGGCACGCGGCACAATCGCTGCGAGCCGATCGTAACCTCTTCACAGGGGACATCATGAGGCGAGTACTCACCGCTCTGGGTTTACTGGTTCTACTCGGTCTGGCGCTCTTGCCACTTGCACCGGAATTGCCGGTTCAGGCGCAAACGCCGGCCAATAAACCGCTTCCAATCGAGTTGCAGTATGTCCCGGCCGATGCTGCGATCTTCTTGCACGTTGATGTCGCCCGAATCGTGGCGACCGATATCGTGAAATCGATTCGCAAGGCCGATCGCGCGACACTGGACCCACTTCTTGCGCAAGGCCAAAAGCTTTTTGGGCTTACGCCCGAAGATGTGCAAACGGTTACGCTCTTCATTCCCAAGCTCAAAGAGCCACGCGACACGGGCTCGCTTGGGCTCGTGGTCACTTTCAACAAAGCCTTCGACAAAGCCAAGATCGAAGCCGGGGCACAAGAAGTTGCTGGCAAGGGCGAGAAGGTTCAGGTAGTGGCCGTGAACGAACGCACGGCTTTGGTGCTGCTGAATCTGGGCGACGAGTATACGAAAGTGCAACCGGCCAAAGCGGACGGGGTGCACACTGCGGCAATTCTGGCTGCCGCAACGGGCAAGCATGTTGTGGTCGCGGCGGCGAACATGGCCAACCTGCCCGATGAGATTCGCGGCGACGAACTCCCCCCGCCGATTCGCCCGTTCCAACCGCTGCTCAAAGCCCAGACACTTACGGCGACCCTGGATGTTGCCCGCGACCTCACCATGACTGTGAAAGTATTGGGAACTTCCGCCGCGCATGCCATCGAGTGCGAGAAGGCACTGGGTGCCCTGCTGGCTCTGATTCAGAACGAAGTCGGCGATCTGATCAAAGACTTTAATTCGGAGAAAGACCCGGCGATCAACGACATGATTGCCGTTATGAAAGCCATGATCACGACCACGAAGGGGGCCAAGTTCACCACGCTGGGCAACGAATCGGTCCTCACAGTCACCGCGCCGCTCGATCTCCCCTTCGCCGGGGCGTTTGTTGGCGCTCGCCTGAAAATGCAATCCGCCGCTGCCGTCTCCCAGTCTGCGAACAATCTCAAGCAGATCGGCCTGGCGATGCACAACTACGCCGACAGCATGAACGGCACAATGCCACCGGCTGCGGTGTGCGACAAAACCGCAAAGCCGCTGCTGAGCTGGCGTGTCCTCATCCTGCCGTACATCGAACAGGATGCGCTCTACAAGGAGTTCAAGCTCGATGAAGCGTGGGATAGTGAACACAACAAGAAGTTGCTGGCCAAGATGCCACCAGTCTACGCGATTCCGGGCAAGACCAAACCCGGCGAAACGAACACCCATTACCGTGTCTTTGTCGGCAACGATGCCGGCTTCGAGTGGGTCATGGGCATGAAGATGCCCGCGTCGTTCCCGGATGGCACTTCGAACACCATCATGTGCGTCACTGCCGCCGATGCGGTACCCTGGAGCAAGCCCGACGAACTGGAGTTCGACCCGGACGGCAACTTCAAGAAGCTGATTGGGGCTGTGGTCAACGGGCGAGCGCAGTGTTCACTGTTCGATGGTTCCGTGCGAACGCTCGATCTCAAGAAGATCTCCGATCGCACGCTGAAGCACGCCATCATGCGCAGTGATGGCATGGTTCTGGGCGAGGATTGGTGATCCACCGCGTTTGTGAAGTCTCACACCACGGCGGATAGGCTATTTCGTGGGAACGCAAGCGAACGGGCCTGCGCTCCCGGGTTTCGCAACAGCACACGACACAACTCGAACGACCTTCTGGCAGGAGTTGCTTTACTATGACACGGAAACTTCGGGTCGCGGGAGTGTTTTCACTCGCCGCCTTGCTCACAGCCGTTCTGCTGATCCGCCCCGGTGCGGAAGCTGTGGTGAATGCGGCGCAGCCCCCCGCAACCGAACTGCCCGCCGATCTGGCGCTGGTGCCGGCCGATGCGGTCGGCTTTCTCCACATTCGGGGTGTTGATCTTTGGAAGCACGAGGCGATGGCCGGCTTCCGCGAAGTTTGGGAAAAGGCCGGCCCGAAGGCCCACGCGGCTCTCGATGCCCAGATTGTGCCCAAGATCTCGACGTTCGAGCGGGCGACCGGCTTCCTCCTGCTCGATGCGAGGCAGGAGCCGATGCCCTTCCTGGTGCTGCGATTCACCGCTCCGTTCGATCCGGCGGAAGTTGCCAAGACTTACCTTGCCGACCCCACCCGCGCAATCGTGGGCGGGAAGTTCATCTACTCCGCCGCGAAAGGTTCGGAATTCGAACTCGGCTTCCCAGATCGACAACACATCGTGATTGGTCTGAATGGCACGCTCACCGGGTTGTTTAGCAAATCCCCAGCACGCTCCGGGCCGCTTTCCTATGGCTTGCAGCTTGCTGCAGGCGGTAAACCTGTTGTGGTGTCGGTGAATGTTGCAGCGATTCCACCCGAAGCGTTCCGGGAACTGAAGGATCTGCCAACCGAGGTGTTGCCGCTCCTGAAGGCTGAACATGTGACCGCAGCGCTCGATCTGGCGGGCGCGGTGAAAGTCGATCTCCGCGCCGGTTACAAAACCGCTGCCGATGCCCAGGACGCCGAGAAGGCCGTGAAGACGTTGGCCGAACTCGGCCGCAAGCACCTGACCGAGATCAAGGAAGATATCGAGAAGCGGCTCTACGATCCGAAGGCGAAGACGCCGCGGCCCCTGGAAGGGATTCCCGAGGCGGTCTTCACCGTCTTCGCGCTGGGTGCCATCAACAAGACCGACGAACTCCTGGCGAACCCAGGTGCACACATCAAGCGTGCGGGCAACGATCTTACCGCCAGTTTCAGCCTTCCCAAAGAGTTGGTTGTCGGTGCCAGTGGGATGGCCGCCTTCGGTGTCGGCTTGCTCCTCCCGGCGATCCAGAAGACCCGTGCCGCCGCGGCCCGCATGCAAAGCCAGAACAACCTCAAGCAGATCGCATTGGCGGTCCATAATTACGAGTCGGCCTATGGGCACCTGCCGAACAACGTCACCGACAAGAACGGCAAGCCAATCCTGAGCTGGCGTGTGGCGATCTTGCCGTTCATTGAGCAAGACAATGTTTACCGAAACTTCAAGCTCGATGAACCGTGGGATAGCGAGCACAACAAGAAATTCTCGCAACTCGCGATCAAGGTGTTCATGTCGCCGCAGGCCGACCCGGCCACACCGCCCGGCATGACCTCCTACAAGGCCTTTGTGGGCCCGGACACCATGTTCTCACCGGGCAAAAAGATCCGCTTTCAGGATATTTCGGATGGCACTTCGAACACCATCATGGTGATCGAGGCCGGCGATCCGGTGCCGTGGGCCAAGCCCGACGACATCCCCTTCGACCCCAAGAAGCCGCTCCCGAAGCTGGCCCTGCCGGGTGTCCCCGATATCGTGAACGCGGCCTTCGGAGATGGCTCGGTGCGAACCCTGGTGATGAAAGGGATTAAGGAAGACACCATGAAGGCTCTGATCACGCGAAGTGGTGGCGAGGTGCTTCCTCCCGAATGACAACAGCACGTGCTTGAGGTAGACTGACGCGGGTAGCCAGGAAACTCCTGACTACCCGCGTGGTTGTTTCGAGCGATCACTTTTCGGTCGTATGGGTAGAAGCCATAACCTCAGGGGAGCAACAACATGCGACACGGTCATCGGGAGCGACGAGCCGGAAAAGGGCTGGTCTGGCTACTGATCGGGCTCCTTTTCGGAGTCGCAGCGGGTGCCGGGCCATGTACTTCTTGAAGCACGGCAAAGTTGGTATCTCCGGTGGGCCACGGATGGGCCAGGCCGACGAACTCGCCTGGGTGCCCCACGATTCCGTGGGCTTCATTCACATTCGCATGCGTGACATCTGGAAGTCCGAGCAGTTCATCGAAGTGCGGAAACTGGTCGAGAAGGCCGGACCGGAAGCCCTGGCCGCGCTCGATAGCGGCTTCGTTCCCGCACCTTCTTCACTCGATCGCCTCACGATTGTCTTCCTCAAGACGAACGCCCTACCCCGTGGCGGGCCTGCGCTGGGAGCCGACTTGATCCCCGGCGGCCTCGACTTACCCTTCCCGGTGCCCGCCGAACTGAGCGGTGCTGTCGTCATCCTCACCTTTACCGCGCCGTACGATGCCGCCAAGTTCCGCAACACGGACATGCCCAATGCGGGCAGCAAGAACGCCAATGGCAAGGATTACTGGTCAGATGACGCGCAAGACCTGGCTGCTTACTTCCCGAACGACTCCGCGATGGTGCTGGGCTCGGCGGCGGGCGTGGCCGAATTCGTGAAGAAGCAAACCGCCGATGGCAAACAACCCGATGGCCCACTCACTGCGGCGTTGCAGCTCGCGGCCAAGGGTGGCCGGCATGTGATGGCTGCACTCAACCTCAAGCAATCCGGTTTGCTGAACGACCTCCGCTTCGATCAGATTCCCGAAGATGCACGTGAGCTTTTGCCGCATCTGATTGCGTTGAGTCGCGCGGAATCAGTTGCCGTGGGCCTGGCATTCACCGACGAAGATTCCCGCCTCGATATTCGCGCCAGCTACAAGAACGAAGCGGATGCCACGGCTGCCGAGAATGGCGTCAAACCCGTGACCGCGTATCTGCGGACCAAGCTCGACGACCCCAAGAAGTCGTTGCAAGAATTACTGAAGGGGGAACCGGGGCAACCGACACCACGGCCGACCCGGGAGTTGCCGCAAGCGGCCCTCGCGCTGGCAGGACTCGGAGCGCTGAACCGGCTCGACGATTACCTTGCCAACCCCCCTGTGAAGCGCGAAGGGATGGAACTGGTTGCCACAATCGAGATGCCTGGCACGGGAGGAACCCTGCTTGCGGCCGCGCCTGTGGCAGTCGGCTTGCTGCTACCCTCCGTGCAAAAGGTGCGTGAAGCCGCGCAGCGAATGAGCGGGATCAACAACTTGAAAATGATGGGTCTTGGTATGCACAGCTACCACGACGCTTACAACCACTTACCGCAACCGGGCACGCTAGACAAGAAACCCAAGGCCGGAGAGTTCGGGCCGGGCCTGAGCTGGCGAGTCCACCTGTTGCCCTATCTGGACGAAGACGAACTCTACAAGTTGTTCAACTTCAACGAACCGTGGGACGGCCCAACCAACAAACTGCTCATCGAGCGCATGCCCAAGATCTATGTGAGCCCAATGGCGGTGGCTCCCGCGGGGCAAACATTTTACAAGTCGTTCGTCGGCAACGGCGCGATCATGGAACCGGGGGAGAAAACCAGGTTTAGCAGCGTCACTGATGGCTTATCGAATACGCTCCTGGTCATCGATGGGGGCGCTCCCGTGATCTGGACCAAGCCCGATGACGTGGCGTTCACGAAAGACTTGAAGCCAATGGATCTGGCTCTACTCGGTAACCCGCGTGTGAATGTGTTGCTTGGCGATGGCTCGGTGCGCACGATCGACCTGTCGAAGATGTCCAAGGAAGTTCTCGACGCAATGATCACCCGGGCTGGTGGGGAAGTGGTAAACTTGGATGGGGACCGCCCGACGCCCCCCGCGCCACAACTGGGTCCGCCCAAGATCCCGGATCAAGAGAAGAAACTCCCACCGAAATAGCGTGCCTCGCCCGGCATGTTGCCAAGGATCACTGTTATGCCACATCCGTTGTCTCGCCGCGAGATGTTGCTCCGTTCCGCCAATGGGTTCGGAGCCGCCGCTCTCGCGGCCTTACTTGCTGAAGATGGCCTCGCCGCGCCGACCCTGCCGCAAGCCGATCCGTTCGCACCGAAGAAGCCACATTTCGCGGCCAAGGCCAAATCGGTGATCTTTCTGTTCATGGATGGCGGCCCCTCGCAGGTGGACACCTTCGACCCGAAGCCGTTGCTCGAAAAGTTCCACGGCAAGCCGTTCCCGGCGAAGGTGGAACCCACACAGTTCAACAACGTCGGGAAGACGCTGGCCAGTCCGTGGAAGTTCCAGAAGTACGGCGAGTGCGGCTTGCCCGTCAGCGACCTGTTCCCGCAGGTGGGGAAGTGTGCCGACGATCTCGCCGTGATTCGCTCGATGACGGCGAACTTCTCGGAGCACACCAACGCCAACTACTTCTTTCACAGCGGCCATGGTCAGCAGGGTCGCCCGAGCCTGGGGAGTTGGGTCACCTATGGCCTGGGAAGTGAGTGTCGCGATCTGCCCGGCTTCGTGGTGCTCGGCAGCGGAATGATTCCGCCCGGCGGCATCGACTGCTTTGGCAATGGCTTCCTCCCCGCCGCGTACCAGGGCTCGCTGTTCAAGCATGGGGCGCACCCGGTCGCAGACATCACACCACCGAATTCGGAGACACCACGAACCCGCACCGCCAAGCGCGATTTGCTTCGCAAGCTCGATACGGCCACCCGCGACCGCTTCGGCGATCGCGACCCGATCGAAGCGGCGATTGCCAATTACGAACTCGCGTTCCGTATGCAATCGGCGGTGCCCGAACTATGCGAACTGTCCAAGGAAACCGCGGCCACCAAGAAGATGTACGGCCTCGACGACCCGAAGACCGAGGTGTTCGGCCGGCAGTGCCTCATCGCCCGCCGCATGGTGGAGAAGGGTGTTCGTTTCGTCGAGTTGCTCTGCCAGAATCTGGGACACGATCGCTGGGATCAACACTCAAATCTGAAGCGAGGGCACGAGGAAAACGCAAGGGCCGTCGATCAGCCGATCGCGGCACTCCTCAAGGATCTGAAGCAACGCGGGCTCTTGGAAGAGACGCTGGTGATCTGGGGTGGCGAATTCGGCCGAACGCCGGTGGCACAAGGTTCGGATGGCCGCGACCACAACCCCTTCGGCTTCACCGTCTGGCTGGCCGGTGGCGGCACGAGAGGCGGCACGGTTCACGGGGCCACCGACGAGCTCGGCTACCACGCGGTGCAAGATAAGGTTCAAGTCTACGATCTGCACGCCACGATGCTGCACTTGCTCGGGTTCGATCATACCAAGCTGACCTATCGGTTCGGTGGCCGCGATATGCGACTGACCGATGTCCACGGCGAGCTGGTGAAGGGCATTCTTGCTTGAACGCGAGCACCGGCCGGGGAACGCCCGACCGATGCAGCGGTGATTCCAGCGCGGGGTCACTTCCCAACGGTCACGAGATCCGGTGTGGTGAAATCGACGCGAACAACTTCGCCGGGTGTCCCGGTCACGATCTTCTTCTTCTCCTGCATCACGCCACCTTGCAACCAGCGTGCGGTCAATTCGTACTGGAACGCCTGGCCCGATTCGAGTACAGGCGATTCGAACAGTCGATCGGTGCCCGTCATGGTCGTCTTCACGCCATCGACGTAGACCTCGGCGGTGGGTTGCGGCACCTTCACCGACAGAATGAGACACCCGCCCGGCTTGGTCGGGCTCGCCACGGGGAGAGCCGCGCTGGAGACGCTTTCGATTTGCGGCCACACGTTGACCGAGAGCGGGCGGTGGCGGGGCGACGCCGCGTAGATGCTGACCCACCCATAAGCGAGGCCGGGGCTCGGCACGGCTTGCCACTGACGACGCAGATCGTTGTTGCCGAACATACCCGGAATCGGCCCGTATGTCGGAACCGGTGGC